>CANIFK010000032.1 GCA_947466555.1 Acidobacteriota bacterium
TCTTCGATACGTTCCAACATCACTTTGCCAACGAACTCCATGCCGCGACGATGGGCGTGTTCGGGATGGCCGGCGAAGACCTGGGCGATCTTACGATCACGCGTGAGGGAGACGTCGACCAGGAAATCGTGCCGGGCGATGCGGGAGATTTCGATCAGCTCCTGGTGGAGCGGGTTGTCTTCCACGGAGCCTTCCACGGCGCGCTTGTCGCGCATGAACTTGGGGCTGTGGAGAACCTTAATCGTCTCCTGGGCAGCGAGGCCGGGGGCGATCAATTTGCGGCCGCCGGAGAAACCGAGCATCAGGTGCGGTTCGATGAAGCCGAGGGTGATGTGGAGGTCGGCGTCGATGAAGCGCGAATCGATGTGGACGGGGGTGCCGGTCGAGGTGTCGCCCAGATAGGTGTGCTCGGAGAGCACCTTGGCATGGTGGTTCACCACGCGAATTTTCCCGTAGAGATCCGGCCCGATGATCTCGCGGATTTCTTCCTCCGTCGCCGGGCGGTGGAGGCCGGTGGCGATCAGCACGGTCGTGTTTTCGCGGGTAATACCACCCTGTTCCAAGCGCGCCAGCAGCGGCGGCAGGACCAGCCGGTTCGGCGCCGGGCGGGTGATGTCACAGACGGAAATCGCGGCGGTCTTCTTGCCTTTTGCCAGTTCGACGAGGGGGGCGGTGCCGATCGGGGCATCCATCGCCGCCTCGAGCGCGGCTACGCCGTCGGCGAGCGCTACCGCCGATCGGGCCTCCAAAAACTGATACCGCAATGTGTCGGGCAGCTCCGTGGCAAGCCCTGTCTTTCCAAACGCCAGTTCAATACGCATCTTTTGCAACGTATCATGTTTCCGCCATGAAACGCTTCTCGAAATTTATTCACAAATCTTTGCGCATCTATTTTCCTGTTTGACGCGTTAAAGAAGTGAAGGGATTAGACGATGAGCCTACCAATGGCACTACCAAGCACTGGACTTGCCGCTACCGCGGTCGTAGCTGGGCTATACATCCTTAGTTTGTTTCTCACTTCTTTGACCACCCGTCCGCCCCGTGTCGAATCGCAGGATTCCCAGGGGTAAACAGTCCCGATAGCCGCGCTGGCCGATTGGCCGTTGGATTGCACTATAAATGCGCGGAGGTTATATGCCAGTCTCGGGACTCATTGCTGTTTTCGTCATTCTGGGCTTGTTTCTCAGCATGTTGACCTCTGCCGCTCCCACCGTGCCGGCCAAGGAAGACAAGTCCTCTTCCGACACAGCGGCGTAGCGTATTCGGACACGTTGTCCAATCGGGCCGCGTTACGGTTAGCCCCGCGCTACAATTAGCCAATGAATGGGTCTTGGCGTTGGCTTTTCCTGACGATTTGCGCGATGGCGCCGTTGGCGGCGCAAGCTCCGCAGTATGACATTTGGATTTCCGGCGGACGAATCGTCGACGGGGCAGGGAATCCCTGGTACATCGGCGACGTGGGAATCATCGGCGACACGATCGTCTACGTGGGCCCATCGAAGAAGGTCGCGGCGCGGCAAACGCTCGACGCCCGTGGCAAAACCGTCACACCTGGGTTCATTGATACTCACAGCCACGGCAGGCGCGGCATCTTTGAAGTACCCAGCGCGGAGAACCAGATTCGGCAGGGCGTGACGACGATCATCGAGGGGCCGGACGGCTCCTCGCCCTATCCGGTAGGGGAGTATCTCACCCGATTCTCGAAGGTACCGGCCACCACCAACTTCGGGTTGATGCTGGGCCAAGGGACGGTCCGCGAAAAAGTAATCGGATTGAAAGACCGCAAGGCCACGCCGGAAGAGTTGGACAAGATGCGCGAGATTGTCCGGCAGTCGATGCGCGAGGGAGCATTCGGTTTATCGACCGGACTGTTCTATGTCCCCGGGGCGTTCACGCCGACCGACGAAGTGGTGGCGCTGGCCAAGGTTGCCGGCGAAATGGGAGGCGTCTATACGTCGCACATGCGCGACGAGGCGGCTAAGAGCGTCGAATCGGTGAAAGAGCTGATTCGCATCGGCGAGGAAGGGCATCTGCCGGCGCAGATTACGCACCACAAGATTATGGGCGGGAAGAGCTGGGGCCAATCGGTGGACACACTGCGGTTGGTGGAGGAGGCGCGGGCGCGGGGCGTCGATATCTCGATCGACCAATATCCGTACACGGCTTCGTCGACCGGGTTGGCGGCGCTGGTGCCCAAGTGGGCGCTCGAAAGCGGCCAGAAATCGTTCAAGGAGCGGGCGGCGTCGCCGGAGGCGCGGGCGCGGATGAAGCAGGACATCGTCGTCAATTTGAAGGTCGACCGCGGGTCCGGGGATCTGCGGAATGTCGTTTTCGCCAGTTGTGTTGGGGATCGGACTCTGGCCGGCAAGAGCTTGCGGGATTTGACCGGTTCCGACGACTTTGAAAAGGCCGCCGAACATGTTGTGCGCCTGCAGGAACTGGGCGGCTGCTCCTGCATCTATCACGCGATTTCGGAGGAAGACGTGGTACGCATCATGCGCTATCCGGGCACGATGATCGCCTCCGATGGTGGCATTCCGATCTTCGGCGAGGACGTGCCGCACCCGCGCAGCTACGGTACGTTCGCCCGGGTATTGGGGCGGTATGTGCGCGAGAAGAAAGTGATTACGTTGGAAGACGCGGTGCGCCGCATGTCCAGTCTGCCGGCGGGCCGGTTCCGCATTATGGACCGTGGGCTGCTTCGCCCCGGGATGAAGGCGGATGTCGCCGTCTTCGATGCCAACACCGTCATCGACAAATCCGAGTTCGGCAATCCGCACCAGTATGCCGAAGGGTTCGCGCATGTCGTCGTAAACGGCACGCCGGTACTGGTGGATGGAAAGATGTTGCCGGCGCGGCCGGGGCGGGCGATTTACGGGCCGGGGTATCAGAAGTAATGCCGGCGGCTTGTGAGATTCGGCCGGCGATGGCGGAGGATATGGACTTGGTGCGCGTATTGTTCCGCGAGTACCAGGCGTTTATCGCCGTCGACCTGTGCTTCCAGAGTTTTGAAGAGGAACTGGCCGCGTTGCCCGGCCGGTATGCGCCGCCGCAAGGGACGATTCTGATCGCGGGCGATGGCGCAGGGGTTGTCGCGCTGCGGGCGCTCGATCCATTTACCGCGGAGATGAAGCGGCTCTTTGTCCGGCCGTCGCATCAGGGGACCGGACTGGGGCGCGCGCTGGCGGAGGCGGTCATTGATGTGGCGCGAAGCCGAGGGTACTCCCGGCTCCGGCTGGACACGTTGCCGCAAATGGGCACCGCGATTGCGATGTACCGGCGGCTTGGATTTATGGATATCGCGCCGTATACCGCGAACCCGATTGACGGCGCGCTGTACCTGGAGCTTGCCCTTTAGCGGCTGTGACCGGCATCCTTGTAGCGTTGTAGCAACGACGTGAGGCGTGCCACGATCTTCGGGTTGGAATCGTAGACGTTGTGGTCCTCGTGCGGGTCGTTGAGCAGATTGTAGAGCTCAACGGTGGGCTCGCCGGGTTTGGGGACGATCTTCGCCGGTTCGGAGAAGCCGCCGGAACCGCGGCCGAGCACTAGTTTCCAATCGCCCTGCCGAATGGCGAAGACGCCGGTGGAGGAGTGGTGGACGACGGCCTCGCGCACGGCGCCGCGCTGTTTGCCCGTGAGGATATTGAGCAGACTGAAGCTGTCTTCGCCCATCGTGTCGGTCAACGGAATGCCCTGGATCTGGGCGATGGTGGCGAAAACATCGGTCAGGCAGATGGTCTGGCTGGACGTCGTGCCCGCCTTCACCATACCGGGCCAGCGGACAATGAACGGAATGCGGTGGCCGGCCTCCTGGATGTCGGCCTTCTGGCCGCGCCAGTTGGCGTTGGCCCAGTGGCCGATGGCTTCGCGGGAGTCGCGTTCCTCCCACGGAGCGCCGTTGTCGGAGGTGACGATGACCAGCGTGTTCTTCGCCTGTCCGGTGCGTTCCAGGCTTTCCAGAATGCGGCCGATCGAGGCATCGGTCTCTTCAACAAAGTCGCCGTAGAGTCCGGCTTTTGACTTGCCCTGGAACGGCTTCGATGGCACCCACGGCGTGTGCGGCGCGGGCAGTGGGACGTAGGCGAAAAAGGGGCCTTTGTCCTTTTCCACGAACTCGCAGGCGCGCTTGACGATCGCCGGCACTACCTCTTCCATCTGGAACGAAGGCGCCCGTGGGCCGCCGCGCCAGTAGGGGCCGCGCTTGATTTCGCCGTTGTCGGCGATGGTCGAAGTCGGCGGTTCCACGGCGCGATGGTTGTCGATGAAGACGTACGGCGGCATGTCGAGCGAGGCCGGAATGCCGAAGAATTCGTCAAAACCAAAGTCATTGGGCGAGGGCGTAAATGACTTTGCGTAATCTACCTTCTCTTCGTTGCCGAGGCCTAAGTGCCACTTACCGAAACCGCCCGTTCGGTAGTTTCGTTGCGTCTTGAGTAGGGATGCGATCGTCGCGCGGCCGGGTTCAATCAGCGCCGGCGAGTAGCCGTTGCCAACGCCGCTCTTCATACGCGTGCGCCAGCAGTAGCGGCCGGTCAGCAGGCCGTAGCGCGTGGGTGTGCAGACGGACGAGGGCGAATGGGCGTCGGTGAAGCGCATGCCCTCGCGCGCCAGCTTGTCCATGTGCGGCGTCGGAATTTTGGAGTCGGGGAAGTAGGCTTGCACGTCCCCATAGCCGAGGTCGTCGCAAAGAATCAGTAGGATATTGGGCTTTTGCGGGGTCTGCGCGAACAGGCCCCCGCCCAGCGCCAGAAAGGCGCGGCGGGAAAGTGGTTGGCTCATGGTGGCTAGTGCTTGTGCATCGCGTAGTGCTGGCGCAGCAGGTCCTTGCCGTAATCGTTGCCGTTCGGGGTGCGGATCACAACGTGGACGTGCTCTTTGTTGGGCGATTGGTCCTTCATCATGTTGCGCAGGCCGGCCGGGCGTTGGTGGTCGAACTCAATCAGAATCACCGGGCTGTGGATGCGGTAGTAGAACACGCTCGAATCCTCCGTGCCGCCGATCCAGGCGAAGTAAGTCTTGTCTAAGTGCTTCTCTACTTCCGTCATTTTTACCTTGGCGTGGCCTTCGTCCATGTTACTCACATATTTAGCCACCACTCCCAGCATCGCTTTCTTCTGCGCGGCCGTCATTTCCGAGCCACGAACACCGGCATAGTCCAACACCACATTGTCTTTGAACGCTTCGCCCACATTGTTGTTTGCGGGTTTGGCCGTCTCCAGAATCGCCTTCTTCTTCTGCGCGGCGTCGAACGAACGGATCAGCGCCAGGCCTAGCTTTGGCTCTTCCTGCAAGATCGACGTTCCTTTGTATTTGCCCGAAGTGGCAATCACCGGCTCGGACCCGACGAAGGTCGGCGTCATCACCACCTGGTCACCCAGCACGAAGTAGTTGATGATCAAGTGGTGGCCGTCGACCTGCCATCCCCACGGCTTGTCCTTCGACGGTTCGCCCATCACCGTGATGTGATACCGCCACTCGCCGTACTGGGCGAAGTCGTTGTTGTTCAGCTCGCCCAGCGTCTCGTTCAGTTTCATAATGTCGCGCGATAGCTTGAGGCCGTTGGCGCTCAGCGACGCACGCAGCAGCGCAAAACCGAGTTCCCGCTGCTTGTCGTTCATCTCCAGGAAGCTCACGCCCTGCCGCACGTAGAAGTGCTGGTTCATCCACTTGCGCCACTCGCTGTCATCAATCGGGAACTTGGTCTTGGCGCGTTGCGCGTCGGTCAGTCCGGCCAGAAAAGCCACCGCCGCCTTCCGGACAGGCTCCGTGGAAACGCCCGTGGATTTCACCGGGAACAGGCCCGGTTCGACGGTTCCATTCGCCGTGACGCCGCGGAACGGCTCCTTCAAGCCCGCCTCTTCCGCTGCCAGGCTGCGCTTCTTGAACGCTTCCTGCAGGTCCTCGGAGAATGCCACTGCCATTACAACGCCAGTCCAAACGATGAGCCGTTTCATGGCCCTTACTCTAACAAATGGCTGGGGTTGGCCACCATCATCGTGCGCAGATTGTCGGGGCTGAAGCCGGTTGATTGCATTCTCTCGGCATAAATCGCCATGCCCTCGGCGGGTGGCGGATTCTCCGGTTGGCCCAGGCCGCTCGCCAGAATCGTCGAATCCACGCCCACATCGGCCACGGCGTTCGCGATCATTTCCATCGACACCCCGCCAATCTGCGCCGTTGTCGATAGAAATTGCCGCTCAAACATCACGCTGTAGCGCGCCAAGTCACGCTGCAGTGCAATCGGATATGCCGTCGGCTCCCACTCCGGATGGGACACAATCATTCGCCGGATGCCCTGCGTATAGGCGTAGCGAATCAACGCCGCCCCTTCCTCCGGGCTCAGGTGACCCGTCGCCAGGATCGCCCGGGAATGGGCAATCAGAATGCAGATTTCCTTCACGTCATGCCGTAGCTCGCCATGAGCGTCGAACACGGAAAGCCCGCCGTGGCCGTGTTCCGTCAATTTGTGGTTGTGCGCGGCCGTGGTGGGCATCTCCACCACACGCGCCCCCAGTTCCAACGCTACCCGTACGGCCGCCGGGTTGAAGCCGCCGACACTGTCGTTCAGCACGATCCCGCCATAAATGGCGATGTCCGGTACCATGCGGTTCACTAGATACGCGCGGTCCATGGTCGGCACCATATCGTTCTTCAAGAGCAGCGCCCCGAAGCCGGCGCGCACTGCTTCCCGCGCCAGGTCAATGTCGTCCAGCCGCCGCGGGACGCGATCAGGAGAACTGTGAACGTGCAAATCTACCGCGCCGCGAAGGTACTCCGGGAGTCCGCTCATGCCGACAAGATATCCCAATTTTCGGACGCGATGAAGCCCCGTGATAGACTACGCGGCGACACCGAATCGGAACAACCCGCGCATGAAATCGAACAAATTCCAACAGTCCATCGCCGCCACCGGCACCGCCGCCGGCCACATGATCAGCGATTTCGGCACCCGCAATATCGCCCGCATCGTCGCCGGCGCCAATCCCGATTTCGTCATGATTGACATGGAGCACACCGGCTACGACACCGAACGCATCGCCGATCTCTGCGCGTGGTTCCGAGCCACCGACATCGCCCCATTTGTTCGTATTCCGCAAGGCCTCTATCACTTCTGCGCCCGCACGCTCGACGCCGGCGCGCTGGGCATCATGGTGGCTAACGTCGAAACTCCGCAGCAGGCCAAAGAGATCGTCGACGCCTGCAAATACGCCCCGCTCGGCCGCCGCGGCGTGGCGCTCGGCGGCGCGCACAACGACTTCGTCATGCCCGACCCGGTGGAGTATTTCCGCTACGCCAACCAGAACACGACCGTCATCGCCATGATCGAGTCGCCGCTCGGAGTCAGCAATATCGACGCCATTGCCGCCACGCCCGGAATCGATGTTCTGTGGGTCGGCCACTACGATCTCACGCAGGCCATGGGCATCCCCGCCGAGTTCCAACACCCCGATTTTATTGGCGCTCTCCACGCCGTCACCGCCGCCGCCCGCCGGCACGGCAAGCAGGCAGGCATCCAGCCTGGCCGGGTGGAAGACGCCCAACAGTGGCGCGATATCGGCTTCAACGTCATCAGCTGGGGCATCGATTACGCCGTCTATCGGGCGGCACTCACAAGCGGGATCGACACCGTTCGCCATATACTGAAGGGATAGTGAACTATCCGATCGTAGACGGCCGGGTACAGACTCGGGCGCTCGAGTATCACATTACTGATCACTGCAATCTGCGCTGTGATCACTGCTGCTCCTTCTCGCCCATTCTCAAAAAGTGGCTTGCCGATCCGGTGGCATTCCGTGAAGATCTCATCGCCGTGCGCCGCGTCGTGCGGCCGGAGTTTCTGAAGATCGTCGGCGGCGAACCGCTGCTCCATCCGGCGCTGGAAGAGCTCCTCGTCACCGCCCACGAACTCCAGGTGGGCGCGCGCATCCAACTAACCACGAACGGGATTCTCCTGCGGCAACTGACGCCCCGCTCCTGGGACTGTATTCAAATGCTCTCGGTTTCTCTCTACCCGGAGCCCGCGTTACCGAAAGATCTCATCCGCTACGTCGCTCGGGAAGCCGCCCGCCGTAACATCGAAGTAAGTTGGAAAATGCAGGATAAGTTCACGTGTCTCGATCGGACCGTCCTTGCCACCCGCGACGAAGCCCGCGACACCTTCGCCGATTGCTGGATCCGCCACCGTTGTAACTCCATCAAGAACGGCCGATTCTACTCCTGCACCCGCCCGCAGTACATCCAGAAGTTCGCCGCAGATGGTCCCCTGTTCGCCGAAGACGGCATCCCCGTCCATGTCGAAGACGCCGCCGCCCTAGCCGCCACGATTCGTGAACACCTCACGCAAACCGAGCCGCTCCACTCCTGCTTCCTCTGCAACGGTGGCCAGGCCCCGCTCGACACCCATCGCCAACTCAATCCCCAGGCCATCCGCGCAAAGCGGGAACAACTCGTCACCCTCACCACCCAGATCACACCATGAGCCCTCTCGGCCAAGCCCTCTTCTCCGCGCTCTCTCCCCTCCGCGCCGGCGTGCCCGTCCCGGTGGCAGTCAGCGGCGGGTTGGACTCTTGGGTGCTTGCCCTGCTACTTCGCCAAATGGGCCGGGACGTCGCGGGCTACACGCTCGTCTCTCGCGTCGAAGGCTACTGCGAATGGGAGCGGACCCGCGCCATCGCCGCTCACTTCGACATCCCCATTCACCCCATCGAAGTGTCCGGTTTTGAAACCGCCCTGCCCCGTTTCCTAACTATCACCCGGACGCCCATCTACAATCTCCATCCGGTCTCGAAACTCCTTCTCGCCGAAGCCCTCGCCGCCCGCGGCATCGCCCAAATCGTCACCGGCGACGCCGCCGATCAGGTCTTCCGCTGCGAAACGGAGTGCGACCTGCTGCCCCTCACCCAGGCCTGCTTCCGGCACTGCCGTGTCGAACTGGTCACCCCCTTTCTCGCGCCCGCGGTCCGCGCCCTATGCACTACGCCGGACCCCGATAAACGGCCCCTCCGTGAACTCGCCGCCGCCCTCGGGATCCCCGCCATCCCCAAGTCCCCCACTTACTATCCCGGCGCCAACATTCTCGCTCGCACCACACAAATGCTGGAGGCACTGCAATGTGTGGCATCGCCGGGCTGATTCGCTATCAAGGCCTCACCCCCGCCGATCGCTCTCGCGCTTCGCGTCTCCAGTCGCTGCTCCGGCACCGCGGGCCGGACGACGACGGCATCGTCGTCCATCCCACCGCCGCCTTGGTCCAGACGCGCCTGGCCCTCGTCCATCCCGACCCCCACCCGCTCCCCCTCCAGTCCCACGACTGCCGCTACACCCTCACCTACAACGGCGAAATCTACAACCACGCCGCGCTGCGCCGCGAATTACGGCATCACTACGACTTCCAAACCGTCACCGATACCGAAGTCGTCCTGGCCGCACTCATCCACTGGGGCCATCACGCACTCGCTCGTTTTGAGGGGATGTTCGCGCTCTTTCTGTGGGATTCGCATTCCCGGCACGCGCTGGCCGCCGTCGATCCCCTTTCGGTCAAGCCGCTCGTCTACCACGCCTCCGAAAGCCAGTTCGCTTTCTGCTCCGAAGCCGGCCCCCTGTTGGACTCCGGCGCCCTCCCGTTTCGCCCGCGGGAGGAAGCCATCGCCGAACACCTCGTCGCCCCCTACTTCAGCAGCTCCCACCAACTCCCCTTCGCCAACCTCAATCGTCTCCTCCCCGGCTCTTATCTGGAACTCTCCGGCAACTCCGTCTTCCTCGGCACCTACCGCTCCGCCGCTACCGCACCCCCGGCCCTGCTCCCCGCGCTCCGCCAAGCCGTTACCTCCCAGTCCAGCGCCGCCGCGCCCGTCGGACTATTCCTCTCCGGTGGCGTCGATTCCAGCCTCATGGCTGCGCTCGCCCCGGCGCCCATGCCCGCCTTTACCATCGACTACGGCCACTCCCCCGAACACTTCCAGGATTCACTCATCGTCCGAAGCGACGATCTCCCGTTCGCTCGCCGCGTGGCCGCCCTCCACAGCCATCCCCACCACGTCGTCGACGCGCCCGATTTCGACGCCGCTCTCGAACGCACGCTCCGCGCCAACGACCTCATCGCCGCCTGGGAGCAGGAGGTCTCGCAAAACCTCCTCGCCGCCGCCGCGGCCCCCCATGTCAAAGCCGTCCTGGTCGGTGACGCCGCCGACGAAACGCACTTCGGCTACTCCTTCCTTCTGCACCCGGAACGCCTCGCCTCTCCCGCGCCTCTGCTTGATTACTTCGGCTGCCTGCCCGCCCGCATCGGCGCCGCCCACTTCGTCGACAAATACCGCGCGTTCGCCGAATCCGAAGGCCACAACTGGCGAACGCCCGACGACCAACGTCTGGCCATCTCCTGCCTCATCCGCCACTTCTGGCTCACCCGCCTGCTGCACAATGGCGACATCCATCTGATGGCGCACTCCGTCGAAGGCCGCGTCCCGTTTGCCGACCCCGCCGTCCTCGCCTGCGCCGCCCAGGTCTCCCTCGCCGCGGGCCTCGAAAACGGCATCGAAAAACACCACCTCCGTCTCGCCGCCGCCGAAGTGCTGCCGCCGGAAATCGCCTGGCGCCCCAAGTCCGCGTTGACCAAAAATCTCAACGCCCGCCGCGCAATATATCGCCTCTTCCAAAAACTCTGGAAACGCCACGGCGAATGCCTCAGTCCCTACCTCCCGGCGGATAGCCTGGCGAAACTCCCCCTGCCCGCTACCGACCGCGAAACCGGCCTCTGCTTCCGCGCCGCCGCCCTACTCATGTGGTTCTCCCGCTTCGCCCAATGAAAATCCTTTTCGCACTCATCCCGGAAAAGGGCCACGTCAATCCATACATCGGTCCCGCCCAGGCGCTCGTCGCCCGCGGCCATCAGGTAACCGTCCTCGCTCCCGGCGATATCTCCTCGCAGTGCGCCGCCGCCGGTCTTTCCTTTGCGACGGATCTGATCCCGGCAACCCAAGGCCCCCGCCCCACCCACGGCGCCGAACTGGTAGCGCTTATACAGGACGCGCCACGCCTCGCCGAATGGATCGAACAGCTCCTGCTCACCGATATCCCGCCCCAGGTTGCGCAACTCCGCCTCGCCATCCGCCGTCTGCAAGCCGACATCGTCGTCATCGATCCGCTCTACTACGCCGCCGCCCTCGCCGCCCACGCTGAAGGCGTCCCCTGGGCCAGCGTCTCCAATTCGCTCAACCCCGTCATCCCGCCCACGCTCTCGAGCGCGCTCCTGGCAACCTGCCGCAACCTCGCCCCGCGCCGCGATGAAATCTTCGCCCAATACGGCCTCCAAGCCAACTTCCGCAGTGCCGACGTACTCTCGCCCTATCTCACCATCGCGTTCACCACCGAAGCGCTCTGCGGCCCCGTCCCTGGCGTCGAATTGGTCGGCCCCTCCTTCCCGCTCCTCGAGCGCGGCGACGAAGTCCCGCTCCAGTCTCTCCCTGACGACAAACCCATCGTCTACGCCTCCTTCGGCAGCCAGATCTACTACTGGCCCGAGCTCTTCGCCAAGCTCCAAACCGCCGCCCGTCACGTCCATCTCGTCCTCGCCGTCGGCGACCTCGTCGACCATCTCCCACCCACCCCCAACTGCCAGCTCTACCGCTACGCCCCGCAACAGGCACTGCTCGAACGCACCCACGCCTTCCTCACCCACGGCGGCGCCAATAGCTTTATGGAGGCCATCGCGGCCAACGTCCCCATGCTCCTCTCGCCCATGTGCAACGATCAGTTCCACCAGGCGCACTTCCTCAAACAGGCCCAAATCGGCATCGCCGCCGATCTCCGCACCATGCCTCCAACGGAAATTACCGCCGCCATCGACGCGCTGTTATCCCCCGGCCCCATCCGCCGCAACATGGCCGCCTTGTCCCAGACCTATCAGGTCAACGGCGCCCACCGCGCCGCCCTCCTGATCGAGCAACTCCGCCCGTGAAAATCCCCATCGGCATCACCGCGCGTAACGAAGCCGCCACCATCCTCGGCCTGATCGCCTCCCTGCGCGTCTCCGTCGCCCGGGCCACCGCGGCGCTCGGCGTCGAATACGAAATCCACGTCCTGCTGAACGACAACGAAGACAACACCCCGGCCCTGCTCGACGCGCAACCGGATCTCTTTCTATGGGAAACCCACGGCGGCCTCGTCGAAGCACAGCGAGCCCTTGTCGCCGCCTCCCCCGGCGTGCCCTTCGTCATCTTCACCGATGCCGATATCCTCCTCCACCCCGACACCATCACCCAACTCACCGCCGCTCTCCAGGCCGACCCCTCCCTCCAAATCGCCTACGCCGCCAAGCTCCCCGTCCCGCCCAAACCCCACACCCCCCTCGCCCAGGCACTCTATCTCTACAACCTAAACGAGGGCTATCAAACCACCCGCAACTACTGCAACGGCCAGTGCTTTGCCATTCGCCACTGGAACATTCCCACCGCCGATGAACTCCAATGGGACATCACTGCCGACAACAACTTCCTCAACCTCTCCGCCGGTATCCGAACCGACGATATCTTCCTATCGCGCGATGTGCTCCGCAACCACGGCCCCGCGGCCCTGCAGTGCGTGCCCGCCGCCGTCCGCTACCGCCCGCCGGAGACGTTGCGCGGCATGTTCCGCAAGTACCAGCGTATGTGCCTGGAAATCGAGCGAATGCACCACTTTTTCCCCGATTCCCGGCAGACGCACACCCGCCTCGGCCGCCGCGCGCTCGACCGCTCGCTTCTCCGCCAGGCCCCGTTCTCTGAACAGTTCTACTACGCCATCTTCCAGGCCGCCTTGGTCCTCTGCAAGGTCGCCTACTCTGCCCAACGCCTCTACTACACCCACTTGTCCAATGAGCCCTGCCCCACCTGGCGCCCTGTTCAGGAAACCAAGGAGCCGCTCGAATAGTGCGTCCCTTCCACCACCCGCATCTCCAAGGGCTCGAAGTCTGGCAGGGCATCGCCCGCCATGCCACGCTGGACCAGCTCCGCCACAATAAACCTGTCTACTTCGCCGGCCTCGACGAGTTCCTTTCGGAACTCCACGCGGGCTCGGCCCAGACAGCCGCCGGCGATCCGCTCGCCCCCGCCGCTGGTTTCGAACGCCTTCTCCTCGCCGGTGGCGACGCCGCCGAAGCCGCCGCCGCTCTTCGCTGGCCCAACCATCTCGCCGCCCCCGGCGCCTTCGCCCTTCGCGCCGGCGCCGAAACCATCTGGCGCGAGCAAGGCTGGCGAAACCCCATCGCCATTGACCTCGGCCAGACCCGCCTCAAAATTCTCACGCCCCACGATAGCCGCGCCATCGAGCGCGACGAAGCCCACCTCCCCTTCGGCCCCCGCGCGCTGCCCGAAGCCAAGGGCCGCGCCCGCCTTCGCGACTGGCTCCACTCGCACCTCCCCGCCGAATACGATGGCGTCCTCCTCGCCCTTCCCAACGCCATCGACGCCACCGGCGCCGCCGAATCGTCTACATACCCCGGCCTCTACGGCCCGGTGGAACCGCTCTTCGACGACCTCTTCGCCAACGCCCCGGTCATCTATGGCAACGACGCCATTCTCACCGCCCGCGGCTACCCGCCGGCCAACCATGAAAAGACGCTCCTGCTCACTCTCGGCTTCGGCGTCGGCGCCGCGCTCTGGTACTGACCCTTTTTCCGGCAACCGTCTTGACGAACCCCTCCCGCCGCGCTACAGTCGCTCATCACGAAGGGAGGCCGCATGAACCGTGTGCAACAGTACCGCGCCGCAAAGGCCCGCGGCAACGCGTCGATTCTGGCGCGCCTCGCAGCCTTCGGCTTCGGCAAACTACTGGCCCTCATGTTGGGACTCAGTGTGGCTGTCGGACTAGGCTCCGTTCACCTAATTCCGCTGGCCATCAAAGCGGGTCTTTCGCCGCCGCTGGCCGATAAACTGCCCTTCGCTGGCTTCGCCGCCGGAGCCCTCATCGGGCTCGCCGCCGCCATTTCCCGCGCCGTTATGGACGCCTTGCAAATTGGCCTCGCCATCCCTCTCGCCCTCGTCGCCGTCCTCGGTTCTCTGCTCGCCGCCATCAGCAGTGCCCTCTGGGCTATTGCCTACATCGACGCCTTTCTCGTCGCCGCCGCCCTCATGGCCGTCTTCGCCGTCGTCGCCTTCGTCCTCGACAAGCTTCTGAAAGCCCCGCGCCATGACGCCTAGCCGCCTCGCTCTCGTTGCCGCTCTCCTCTGCCTCTCCTCCTGCCAACGGGAAGGAACCCGCATCCTCAATGAACGCCGTGCCGCCGTCTCTGCCAAGCTCGATCGCGTCCAATCGCTCCGCGCCGCCCTCGCCACCGTTCCCCCCGTCACAGAGCCGACCCTCACCCCCGGCCCCACCCCGCTCACCTTTACCGGACTCCCCACCGCCACCGTCGTCTACGAACAGGCCCTCCCCGATCTGCGCGTTCTCAACGAAGCCGGCCCCCACTACCGCGCCCGCATCCCCAAGGCGCAACTGCTCGAAGACTGCGGCGAACTCCTCCGTCGCGGTGCCGATGACGCCATCCCCGCCGTCGCCAAGACCCGCCTCGACAGCTGCATCAATATCGAGTACGTGTTCATCCTCCGCACCCGCATCTTCACGGAACACGATTTTGAAGGCGATGTCGTCGCGTTCTCTCTAGCCACCGGCCGCCCCATAGGCGGTTTCCCGCTAGACTTCACCAGCGCCAGCCGCACCGACACCGTCACCTCCAACTCCTACACCACCGCTCCCCGCCGCCGCGGCCGCACACCCAGCGTCAACAAACACACCACCACCCGCACCGTAAACACCGATTCCCAACAAGTCCGCTTCGACCTCGCCGACGCCATCGAAGCCGAAATCGCGCGCCTTGCCCCGGGTTCCCCGCGTTAGCCTATGTAGATGGTCTCTCTCCGCCCCGCCACCGCCGCCGACATTCCCCAAATCCTCGCCTACATCCAAGGCCTCGCCGAGTACGAAAAACTAACCCACGCCTGCATCGCCACCGAGGACTCCCTCCGCCAGACCCTCTTCGGCCCCCGCCCCTACGCCGAAGTCATCCTCGGCGAATACAACGGCGCCCCGGCCGGCTTCGCGCTCTTCTTTCATAACTACTCCACCTTCCGCGCCGCCCCTGGTATCTACCTGGAAGATCTCTACGTCCTCCCCGAACGCCGCGGCCACGGCGTCGGCAAAGCCCTGCTCAAACAACTCG
The DNA here is from genome assembly GCA_947466555.1 of Acidobacteriota bacterium. Lineage (GTDB taxonomy): Bacteria > Acidobacteriota > Terriglobia > Bryobacterales > Bryobacteraceae. The sequence goes on from CANIFK010000032.1 coordinate 15,197, forward strand.
CCAAACTCGCCGTCGAACGCGGCTGCGCGCGCCTGGAATGGTCGGTCCTCGATTGGAATACCCCCGCCATCGATTTCTACAAATCCCTCGGCGCCGAACCGCAAGACGAATGGACCATCTTCCGCGTTACCGACGCCGCCCTCACCCGCCTCGCCCAGTAAACCAAACCGCTACGTGCCTGTAATATACTGACCCGAGCTCA
>CANIFK010000033.1 GCA_947466555.1 Acidobacteriota bacterium
CCAACCTCGACCGCCTGGCCGCCAACGGCCTCCGCCTCACCCAGCTCTACAACAACGCCCGCTGCTGCCCCTCCCGCGCCGCTCTCATGACCGGCCGCCACCCCCACGCCGTCGGCATGGGCAACATGACCGGCGGCCAACCAAAACCCAGCTTCCCCGGCTACTCCGGCCGTGTCGATCCGGCCGCCGAATTCCTCCCCGCCACCCTCCGCCGCGCCGGCTACACCCCGCTTATGTGCGGCAAATGGCACCTCGGCCAGCCCGGCCCCATCGCCCGTGGCTTCGAAGAATTCTACGGAATGATCCAGGGCTTCGATACCTTCTGGGACCCCGCCAAATACACCCGCCTCCCCGCCGGCCGCCCCGTCGAAACCACCGAGCCCTTCCACGCCACAACCGCCTTCACCAACCACGCCCTCCGCTTCCTCAAGGACACCAAAACCCCCTGGTTCCTCTACCTCGCCTACAACGCTCCCCACTTCCCCCTCCACGCTCCCAAAGATCTGATCGATCACTACCAACCCGTCTACGAACAGGGCTGGGACAAGATCCGCGAACAACGCCACCACCGCCAACTCGCCGCCGGCCTCCTCCCCAAAACAACAAAACTCACCCCCCGCTCCATCGTCGGTCCCAACCGCGTCTCCACCCCCAACGGCTGGGCCGAAAAGCAAAACCCGCCCTGGGACTCACTCCCCAAGGACCGCCAAAAAGACCTCGCCCGCCGTATGGCCATCTTCGCCGCCATGGTCCACCAAATGGATCAAAACATCGGCCGCATCCTGAGACACCTCGAAGCCACCAACCAGCTCGCCAACACACTCATCCTCTTCACCTCCGATAACGGCGCCTGCGCCGAATGGGACCCCTTCGGTTTCGACACCTCCAGCGGCCCCCTGAACACCCTCCACACCGGCGAAGCGCTAGCCAAAATGGGCCAGCCCGGCACCTATCACAGCTACGGTTCCGCCTGGGCCAACACCGGCAACACACCCTGGCGCCTCTACAAGCACTACACCCACGAAGGCGGCATCTCCTGCCCCACGATTGCCCACTGGCCCGAAGGCATCTCCGCCAAAAACGCCGTCAACCATCAACCCTGGCACTTTATCGACGTGCTGCCCACTCTCGCAGCCATCGCCGGCGCCACGCCTCCCGCTGAAGCCCAAGGCGAAAACATGGCCGCCCTCTTCCAGAACAAAAAGCCCAAACGCGGCCCTCTATTCTGGGAACACGAAGGCAGTCGCGCCGTCCGCCACGGCAAGTGGAAGCTCACCGCCGTCCACCCCACCGGCCCCTGGGAACTCTACGATATCGAGGCGGACCGAACTGAGCTCAACAACCTCGCCGCCCAACACCCCGCCCGCGTAAAATCGATGGCTGCCCAATGGCTCCAATGGGCCAAAGCCAACAACGTCCTCCCCTGGATCTGGGATCCACCCTTCTCCCAAGTCCAATGACCCCGCTCGCCGCCATCCTCACCGATCGGTTCCTCCGTCGCCAGGCCGGCACGCAAACCTACCAGAGCGGCCTCAGCTACTGCCAAACCGGCCACGTCATCGAGCTCGCCCCCAAACACGATTCCTTCACCGCCATCGTCTCCGGACACTACGACTACGAGGTCTTCATCGGCGTCGGCCGCGCCGGGCTCGACTTCGACTGCGAGTGCCCCATCGGCCGCCAAGGCGACTTCTGCAAGCACTGCGTCGCCGCCTGCCTCGCCTGGCTTCACAACCCGCCATCCCCTCACAGCCCCGCAAAACCCAACATCACACCCGTCGAAGCCGCCCAGTGCCCCAACGCCCGCGCTGCGTTTGACACGGCGGCCAATCCCCGCGATGCCGTCGGCGTAAAAGAAGCCGCCGTCTACGCACAGGATGTCACCGCCGCCATCGACATCTTCCAGAAGCTCCTCAATGACGGCCACGCCGCCGCCGTTATCGACCTCTGTGAACACGCCATCCGCACCGTCGACCGGGATGCCGCGGTGGTCGACGACCGCGGCGAAACCCTGGCCCTCATCGATCGCCTCGCCAAACTGCACCGCGACGCCTGCGTCCAACTCCCGCCCGATCCCATCCAACTCGCCCAGCGTCTCTTTCAACTCGAACTCGACAACCAGACCTTCGCCTTCCAAAACACTCCGGAAACCTACCAAGACATCCTCGGCCCCGCCGGCCTCAGCGCCTTCAAAAAACTGGCTGAACAGCCCCACCTCCCAGATGACCTCCACCTACGCGACATCCGCGCCTCCATCGCCCGCGTCACCGGCGATGTCGACATGCTCCTCGCCGCCCTCAGCCGCGAACTCTCTTACCATTACCACTTCCACCGCATCGCGGAAATCTGCCTGAACGCCGGCCGGTACGACGAAGTCCTCTCCTGGGCCGAAAAGGGGCTGCTTCTGCACCCAACCGATTTCGCCCTCCGGCAATACGCCGCCGGCGAATATCACCGCCGCAATGAACACGAAACAGCGATGAAACTGGTGTGGCCGTCCTTCACCGAATTCTCCGACCTGCACAGTTACCAGAACCTGCGCCAGCACGCCGAACTCGTTGGCGAATGGCCCAAATGGCGCGACAACGCCCTCGGCTTCATCCGCCGCCGTATCGCCAGGCAAAAGAGACGCGGCCCCGCCGACAACTCCAAATTGGTGGAAATCTTCCTCCACGAAGGCAACACAGACGACGCGTGGCGCGAAGCCCAGCTCGGCGGCTGTACTCCCCGTCAGTGGATGGAACTTGCCGAAAAACGGGAAAAGGACCACCCCAGTGACGCCGCTTCCGTCTACCTCCGCCTCGCCGAAGCCGAAATCATTCAAACCCGCAACGGCGACTATAACAACCCCGTCGCCTTCCTCATCCGCACCGCCAAGCGAATGAAGGCCCTTGGGGCCAGCGCCGATTTCGAACGCCAACTCGCCACCCTCCGCACCAAATACAAGGCCAAAAAGAACTTCATTAAGCTCCTGAATCAACTAAGCTGACGACCCATTAACTGTGATACCGTGCCCCAATGCGTAAGTTTCAGTTAGTCCTCGCTGTACTACTGGCCGCGGTCTCCCTGCCCGCCCAAGTCCTCTTCGGAACCCTCGTCGGCAACGTCACCGACTCCTCCCAAGCCGCCGTCGTCGGCGCCTCCGTCAAAATCGTCAACACCGGCACCCGCCAGGAATGGACCGCCGTCGCCAACGCCGCCGGCGCCTACACCATCAACACCATTCCCACCGGCACCTACGACGTCACAATCTCCCACGCCGGCTTCCAGACCTTCACCCAGCAAGCCGTCACGGTGAATTCCAACTCCACCGTCCGCGTCGATGTCGCCCTCCAAATCGGCGCCGTCAGCGAAACCGTCAAGGTCACCTCCTCGGCCGTCGCCCTGCAAACCGATAGCGCCGACGTCCGCGCCGAAATCCGGCCCGAAGAACTCCAAAACACCCCCGTCCCCTTCACCCGCAACTACCAAAACCTCCTCCTCACCGTCCCCGGCATGACGCCCCCCGCCAACGCCCACTCCGTCCCCGCCAACCCCTCCCGCGCTCTCCAGGTCAACGCCAACGGCACCAACTCCCAATCCGCCAACTTCCGTGTCGATGGCGCCACCACCGGCCACCCCTGGCTCCCCCACATCGCCGGCTACGTCCCCTCGCTCGACGCCATTGAAACCGTCAGCATCGTCTCCAATAGCTTCGACGCCGAACAGGGCTACGCCGGTGGCGCCGCCGTCAACGTCCAAATCAAAAGCGGCACCAACGCCCTCCACGGCTCGGCCTACGAATATCACTTCAATCAACATCTGAAAGCCCGCCCCTACTTCCTCCCCGCCTCGCAAGGCAAGGAAAAGCGCGTCGTCAACCAATGGGGCGGCACTCTCGGCGGTCCCATCATCAAGAACAAGCTCTTCTACTTCGTCGCCTACGAAGGTACCTTCGATCGACAAGGCGCCTTCGGCATCACCAGCCTCCCCACCGCCGCCATGCACGCCGGCAACTTCTCGGAGTCCACCCGCGCCATCTACGATCCCCTCACCGGCGATCTCGACGGCGGCAATCGCGCCGCCTTCCCCGGCAATGTCCTCCCCGCCTCTCGCGTCAGCCCCATCGCCAAGAAGCTCAACGATCTTCTCCCCCTCCCCAACTACGGCCCCGCAGGCATCGCCAATAACTACTTCACCAGTGGCGGCTTCGGCTTCGACCGCAAAACGCTGGACTCCAAAGTCACCTACAACGCCTCCAGCAAGCTCAACCTCAACGCCCGCGTCAGCTACCTCGATTGGAGCTGTATCGATCCCTCCTGGCTCGGCGAGCTCGGCGGCGGCGGCATCGGCCGCTGCACCTACGACGGCCAGTCCCTCGGCCACACCTTGAGCACCACCTTCTCCGGCCTCTACACCCTCACGCCCAGCTTCATCATCGATTCCTACGTCGGCTACACCCTCTACGACGCCCGCGTCGACCCCATCCGCATGGGCGAAAATCTCGGCACCGATTTCCTCGGCATCCCCGGCACCAACGAAAAGGGCAACAAATACCTCGGCGGCTGGCCCGGTTTCGCCATCAGCGGTTTCCGCACCATCGGCCGCGCCAATACCAACGCCCCCTGGTACTACCACAGCCCCCAATCCCAATACGTAGCCAACGCCTCCTGGACCAAGGGCAAACACAACCTCCGCTTCGGCTTCGATTCCATGCTCGTCCACCTCAATGGCGATGAAGCCGCCGGCATGCCCGGCAGCTTCTCCTTCTCCCCCGGCATCACCGGAATCAAGGGCGGCACTACGGATAACTACAACGCCTACGCCTCCTTCCTCCTCGGCCTCCCCTCGTCCATCACCAAGACCGTCACCTGGGAACCCAACACCGCCCGCACCTCCGCCCAAAGCCTCTACATCCGCGATAAATGGCAGGTCAATCGCAATCTCACCCTCTCCCTCGGCCTCCGCTGGGATCACTGGGGCACCCCCACCCGCGCCGACCGCGGCCTGGAGCTCTACGACTTCTCCAACAATACCCTCAAGCTCTGCGGCGTCGGCAACCTGCCCAAGGACTGCGGCGCCATCCACATGAGCAAGGCCCTCTTCTCCCCGCGCCTCGGCCTCGCTTATCGCGTCAAGGACACCATGGTCATCCGCGCCGGCTACGGTCTGGCCTACGACCCGGTCAACATCGCCCGCAATCCGCTCCACAGCTACCCCGTGCAGACCACCTATACCCTGCCCGGCGTCAATAGCTTCCAGCCCTCCAGCCGCCTCGCCGATGGCATCCCCGCCATCGCCGCGCCCTCCCTCGGTAACGGCGTCATCCCCGTCCCCGCCACCGTCAGCCTGGAGGTCTTCGACCCCAACTACAAACGCGCCTACGTCGAATCCTGGAACTTCATGCTTGAAAAGGAGTTCGCCGGCAAGTGGGTCGCCGACGCCGGTTACGTCGCCAACGGCTCCCGCCACCAGCAGAACCGCTGGAACTCCAACTACGGCTTCATCGGCGGCGGCACCGCCAGCCAGGTTCTCAACCGCGCCTTCGGCCGCACCGCCGCCACGAACTACTTCAGCGATATGGGCGGCTTCACGTCCTCCTATCAATCGCTCCAAAGCACCCTGCTCCGCCGCTTCTCCGGTGGCTATTTCCTCAAGTTCGCCTACACCTGGTCCAAGGCCATCGGCCCCAACGGCAACGCCACCGGCGTCGACGGCTACTCGCAAAACACCCCGGCCTACTTCTCCCTGAACCGGGCGCTGCAGGCCTACGACCGGCCCCACATGCTCACGGCCTCCTTCGCCGCCGAACTGCCCTTCGGCGCCGGCAAGCGCTGGGCCACCAGTGGCGCCGGCCGTCACCTCCTCGGCGGCTGGCAGTTGAACGGCCTCTTCGCCGCCTACGCCGGCGCCCCCTTCACCGTTGGCTCCGACGCTACGTCCCTCAACGCGCCCGGCAACTCTCAACGCGCCGATCAGGTCAAAGCCTCCGTCGCCAAAGTCGGCACGCGTGACTCCTGGTTCGATCCCTTCGCCTTCGCCACCGTCACCCAGCCCCGCTTCGGCACCGCCGGCTTCAACACCGTCCGCGCCCCGGGCCTCATCAACGTGGACGCCGGCCTCTTCCGCGACTTCCGCCTGACGGAGCGGTGGAAGATGCAGTTCCGCGCCGAAGCGTTCAATCTGTCCAACACGCCCCACTTCGCCGCCCCCGGCGCCAATGTCAGCAACATGCAGTTGAATCCCGACGGCTCGCTTCGTAACCTGAACGGGTACACCGTCATCACCGGTGTCCAGAACACAGGCCGCGAAGGGGTTGACGAACGCATGTTCCGTTTTGCCCTGAAGCTCAGCTTCTAATCCACCCGGACTCCGTGGATGCCTCGCGCGCCCACGGAGTCCGTTTTCCATGAAGTCCCTCAAAGCCCTCCTCACCGCCTCCCGTATCCGCTCCCTCGCCTCCGCCATCACCATCAAACGTGGTCAGGACTACTACGCCCGCGGCCGTGTCCAGTCGCTCTCCAGCACCTTCACCGGCATCCGCGCCTTCATCCTTGGCCAGCGCGTGTACAGCGTCGAACTCAACGCCATCGGCAAGGAGCTCGATTACGATTGCACCTGCCCCATGGGCGAGCAGGGCGACTTCTGCAAACACTGCGTCGCCGTCGCCATCGCTTTCCTGAACGATCCCCCGCCCGAAGACATCTTCCCCATCGAAGAACTCCGCGCCCAGCTCACCGCCGAAACCCCCGCCCGCCTCGCCGAACTCATCCTGGGTTGGGCGGCGGATAACGAGATGCTCCAGAACCGTCTCTACGAATACCAGGCCCTCCTGGCCGGGCCCGATGCCGCCATCGCGGCCCTCCGCCGGGCCCTCGTGAAGGCGCTCCGCGAATCGCCCCACGATTTCCCCACCTACGCCGAAGCCGTCCACACCGCCCTCGACCCCATTGAAAAACTCCTCCCCACCGCCCCGGATTCGGTCATCGAGATCTGCGAGGAAGCTGCCAAAGCGCTCATCCCCGCCAGCGAATACGCTGACGAGGATGACGAGGATCTCGCCGCGCTCCAGGACCGGATCGAGGACATCCATCGCGATGCTGCCCTCCTCGCCAAACCCAATCCCGTCAAGCTCGCCGAGCGTCTCTTCAAACTCGAAACGGAGTCTTCCATTTACCTGTTCAGTGACGCAGCGGAGACCTACAAAGAGGTGCTCGGCCCTACCGGCTTGGCGACCTACCGGGACCTCGCCGAAAATGCGACGTTCACCCGTCCCGAGGAGCGTGACCGCATCCTCGAATCCATCGCCCGCGCCACCGGTCGCATTGAGGACCTAATCGCCGTCCTCGCCCGCGACCTCTCCACCGCGGATCGTTTCACCAGGATCATCGCCGCCTGCCGTCAGGCCGCCAACCAACCGCAAGCCCTAACCTGGGCGGAGCGTGGCCACAAGCTCTATCCCACGAGCGTCGCACTCCGCGAAGCGCTGGCGGACGAGTACCACCAGGCCAACCGTTCGGAAGACGCCCTCAAACTAATCTGGAAGGCTTACGCCGAATCGCCCGGCCTCCCGCTCTACGAAGTCCTAAAGCGCCACGCCGAGCGCGCCAACGACTGGCCCGAGCACCGCGACCGCGCGCTAGGCCTGATCCGCAGCAAAATCGCGGCTTCGAAGGGCAAGCAAGACCATTCCGCTCTGGTAGAAATCCTCCTCGCCGAAGGCAACCCCGAAGAAGCCTGGCGCGAAGCCCAAGCCGCCGGCTGCGCGTCCCACCTCTGGCTCCAACTCGCCGAAGCCCGCGAAAAAAAGCACCCCGGCGACGCCGCACCCATTTTCCTCAAACGAGCCGACGAAGAACTGGCCCGCGTCCGAAACTCAAATTACGACGTCCCCATCGCCCTCCTCCTCCGCGCGGCGAAGCTGATGAAGAAGCTCGGCGCCATGCCCCACTTCCACCGCCACCTCGACGCCCTCCGCGAGCAACACAAAACCAAACGTAAGTTCCTCGACCTCCTCAACCATCACCGCGCCAAGCTCGAAGACGCAAAGTAACTGAAAATCAACCCGTTCTTCCCGGCTCTAAGCTAGAATCAAACTCAAGATTCCCACAATCATGTCCGAGGAACCGTCCCAAATTACCCAGCTTTTACGCTTAGTGAGTACAGGAGACCCTGCGGCTGAAAACCGCCTGCTCGATATCTTATATACCGAACTGCGGAAAATCGCAGCTACCTGTATGGCCGGTGAACGCGCGGACCACACCCTGCAGCCTACCGCTCTGGTGAATGAAGCGTACCTCCGCCTGGTCGATCAGAAGGACAAACCATGGGAAAACCGCAACCATTTCTTGGCCGTCGCCTCGCAAGTCATGCGCCGTGTTCTCGTCGATTATGCCCGTGCCCGGAAATCGCAGAAACGGGCGGGCAATTTCGTCCGCATCGAACTCGAAGACTCGCTCCTCACCACCGGGACCGGTTGGCAGGAGCGCGTCATCGATATCGACAACGCACTCGCCAAGCTCGCCAGTTTCGACCCGCGGATGGCTCGCATTGTAGAGCTTCGCTACTTCACCGGCATGACCGAATCCGAGATCGCCACCCTGCTCGACCGCTCGGATCGCACCGTGAAACGCGAATGCAGGACGGCCCGCGCCTGGCTCCAAGGAGAACTCAACGGTTCCGCCACCCCTTCCGATTCCGATCAACCCACGGAAATCGCACGAGGAGCGAGCTCCGGTGAGCCCTGAGCTTTGGGAATCGGTCAAAGACCTGTTCCTGGAACTCGTCGATAGTACGCCGGACAACCGCCTCGCTGTCCTCGAACGTACACCGGAGCCGCTTCGCTCCGAAGTCCGGCGCATGCTGGAGAATAACGACGCCGCCGAATCCGGCGACACGCCCGTCGATGCCCCCATCGTTTCGGCCAGCTTTCTCCAACGTCTCATCGCCGACGCCCGCGTCTTCTCCCCCGGCCAGCTCCTCCTGAATCGCTTCGAGATTCGCTCCTTTCTCGGCGCCGGCGGCATGGGTGAAGTGTTCGAAGCTTTCGACAGCTCTCTCGGCGAACTTGTCGCCGTCAAAGCCATTCGTCCCGCCCTCGCCGCCGATCCCGATATGGTGCGGCGCTTCCGTTCGGAGGTCCAACGCGCCCGGCACGTCTCCCACCCCAACGTCTGCCGCGTCCACGATATCTTTGCCCACACAGGCGAGTCCGGAATCGAAACACCCTTCCTCACCATGGAACTGGTCACCGGTCCCACCCTCGCGCAATATCTCAACGGCCGGTCCCTGCCCTTCGACGAAATCAACGGGATCGCCGTCCAGCTCTGTGACGGGCTCCACGCCGCCCACTCCGCCGACCTTGTCCATCGGGACCTCAAAACCGCCAACGTCATCATCCAAACAAAGGACAACGCCGTTCGCCGCGCCGTCATCACCGATTTCGGCCTCGCCCGCCGCCTCGCCACCGCGGAGCCTGCCAACGACCTCGGCCACTCCAACCAAATCGCCGGCACACCCGCCTACATGGCCCCCGAACTGCTAACCGGCGCCGAGGCCTCGCGCCGGTCTGATATCTACGCCCTCGGCGTCGTCCTCTTTCGCATGGCTGCGGGCAAGTATCCCTTCACCCATACCGAAGACATCGCCTTGGCCCTGGCTGAACGCCGCTCGCCCCCCTCCCTCCGCCGGATGGCCCTCCCCGTCCCGTCCTACTGGGCCAACGCCGTCTCCCATTGCCTCCACCCCGATCCTCTCGCCCGCCCCGAATCGGCCGCCTCCCTCGCCGCCATCCTCCGCTCCCCCGGCATCGGCCGCCGTGCCGCACTCGCCACCGCCGTTGGCGTCGCTGCCGTCGCAGCCGTCTGGAAATTCAACACCGGCCGCGCCACTCCGCCCGTCGCCGCTTCCCCTGTCCAACTCGGTCCATTCACCGGCGATGGCCCCTCTCCCTCCCTCCCCGGCACCGTCGCCAACCTCTTCCGCCTCACCCTGGCGTCTTCCAAAATCGCCCGCCTCGTAGACGCAAAAGCCCCCGCCTCTCCCTCCTCCACTCTCTCCGGTGTAGTCACCACGGTTCCCGCCGGCTACTCCATCCGCGTCTCTCTCGCCGCCCCGAATGGCCGTTCCAACTCCGTCACCGAAGTCGCCGCCGCCCTGAAGGATCTGCCCCACGCCGTCCGCCGCGCCTCCGTCGCGCTCGCCCTGCTCTCCGCCGCCGAAACCTACGCCGTTGCCGGAAATATCCCCCTCGATGAAGTCGACACCACCAGCATCGAGGCCATGGAAGCACTCACCGCCGCCCTCGCCGAATACTCCTCCGGCAAGCTCGACCTCGCCCTCGAACTCCTCCGCACCGCCACCGAAAAAGACAAGGAATTCGCCCTCGCCTACGTCTATACCGCCATCATCCTTTCCACCATGCGCCGGGAGTACCTCGCCCTCGCTCCCGCCGCCACTGCCGTCAACCTCAAGTCCCGCCTCAGCCCCCGCGTCCGCCCCCACGCCGAAGCCGTCTACGCCTTCATGTGCGGCGATTATGGCAACGCCCTCCTGAAGTACGAAGAGGTCGCCCGCCTCTATCCCAACGAGGCGCCCCTCCAGCGCCACCTCGCCCAGATGTACACCATCCTCTATCGCCACAACGATACCCTCCCCGTCGCCGCCAGGGCCGTCGCAATCGACCCGGCCAACCCCCAAAACCTCATGCTCGCCGCCTCCGCCAATGCCGACGCGGGCAACTTCCAACAGGCCGCCGCCGTCACCGCAACCGCCGCCAATCTCCAGCCCGATTCTCCCCTCACCTGGGTTGCTCAGGGTTATGTCGCCCTCCTGGCCGGCCGCTTCGATGACGCCATTGCCGCCTACGAACGCGTCACCGTCCGCCGCGATCTGGAAGCCTTCGCACGCTCCTTCCAGATTCGCGCCCTCCTCCTCTCCGGCCGCGTCCTGGACGCCGAACGCCGCATCCAACTCGCCCTCGGTGTCGTTACCTCCGAAAAGGATCGCGCCCACGAAGATCTCTTCCGCTACTGGCAAGGCCAACTCCACATCCTAGCCGGCAACCCCGCCCGCGCCGTCGCCGAAGCCCGCGTTCTCGCCTCCCGCGACCCCCTTCCCCCCAGCCTGTTCTCCCTCCGCGCCGCCGCCGAAATTGCCGCCGCCGCCGGCGATACCCTCCTCTGTCGCGATACCGCCGCCGCCACCGCCAAAATCGCCAAGGCCTACCCAAGCCGCCGCTCTCTCGGAATTGCCGGCCAATGCCAGGCCCTGCATCAATTTGCCGCCGGAGATCCCGCCGCCTGCCTCCTCCAACTCGAACAGGCCGAGGCGCACTGGAAAGATATCTCCATCTGGTGGTCCATCGCCGAAACCGCCCGCCATCTTCGTAACTGGACCGTCGCCGCCGCCGCCTATCGGCGCGTCCACGAACACCGCGTTGCTTCCTACCGGTTTGAATGTATCCTCAACTGGCTACTTTCTCCCGCCTACGCCGCAATTTGCTTGCGCGAAGCCAATCAAATAAACGAATCTAACTTACTGTCCGCCGAATTCCTGAAACGGTGGGGCGCCGTCGAACACCTCCCCATCGTCAGGCAACTATCACTGCTGCAAGCTACAAAGTAGTTACAACTTACACCAACCACGCCCATAGGAGATTAGGAAACAAATGGAACAATTCTGGAGAGCTCTTTCCGCTGTCGCCAGCGATAAGGCGTTCTTTGACGAAATCGCCGCCATCGCCAAGTGCGTCTCGAAGCCGGAGCTGGCCGTGTCCCCCGAGGTCAGAGCCACGCTTCCCACCGCCGTCCAGCAGCAATTCCCCGATCTCAGCATTCAGCCGTACTTCCCTGCCATCAAGGAAATGAAGGAAAAATTCAAGTACAGCAAGGACATCAATCTCTCGATCTACGAAACCTGCGAGATCAACCGTCTGTTTGTCGAGAACCCCACCCGAGGGAACATGGACGCGCTTGTCGACTACTGGAATGCTCTCGGAGACTTCACCGGCGGCAAAACAGACAATCCCAAATTCATGGCAATCATCGGAGCAATGGCCATCGATAGCTCGGCCCGGTTCGATTTCGCCGATGGCAACGCTCCGATCTCCAAGTTCGGAATGACCCTCTCCCCCGGCGATGAAAACGATTTGCGCCAGCTCCTGGCCTCGCAGGGCGCCGCCGACGTCCGGGCCCGCCGCTTCCGCGACGAAAGCTGGTCCGGCAGTTGCGGCGAAATTGCCGACACCTACGACGGCTGGATCCACTTCAACGTCTAACCCAGTGTCCGTGCGCGCGGAGCCACAGAACTCCGCGCGCGCGTAGCCAAATACCCGGCCACCTGCCGCGCATGGACGTCTAACGTAAATCCCTCCAGAATCCTCTCCCGCGCCGCCCGTCCCAACTCCGCCCGCAGCTCCGCATCGCCCGCCAGTAATCGAATCGCCGCCGCCAGCTCTTCCGCCGCCCCGTCCCCAATCACCATCCCGCACCTCGGCTCCCGCACCACCTCCGCCAGCCCAATGCCCTCCGTCACCACCACCGGCTTACCCAACGCCATCCCCTCCAGAATGCACGTCCCCAGTGCCTCTAACTCCGAGCAAAGTACCACCACATCCGCCGCGATTTCGATCTTCCGGATGTCCGGTTGAAACGGCAGCCACCGGACGATATCCTCCACCCCCAATTCACTTCCCAACTGCATGAGTTTGTGCAAAAACCCCGGGTTCCCCTTGTTACCCACAAACACAATCCGCAGCCGCGGCAATTCCCCCCGCAACATCGCCGCCGCCCGCAGCACCACATCGTGCCGCTTCTCCGGTACTAACCGAGCCACCAGCAAAACAACAAAATCGTCTTCGGCGTAGCCAAACTCCCGCTTCATGCCAACAGGGTCATACACCCCCGGCCGGAACTTCTCCGCGTCCACACCGTCGTAAATCACCGCCACACTCTCCGCCGTCACGCCACTCGCCACCAGAAAGCGCTTCGTGTACTCGGAAACCGCGATGAAATGCGCCGCCCCGCCCAGCGCCGGCCCATACAATTTCACATCCGGCGTTCGCATATGCGTGACCACCGGGATCCCTAACCGTCGCGCCTCCTCCAGCAGCGCCCCGCCAGGGTTGAAGTTACAGTGAATCACCTTCGGACGGATCGCCTCGAACACCGCCTTCGCAAACTCTGTCGACAGCTCCCCGGCTCGCTCAAACGGCCAGTTCGCGCAGTACACATCGGCTCCCCGCTCCCGGCACCGCTCAGCCAGCAGGTCTTCCACCCCAAACAAAGCCGCCCGCTTCCAACCCAGCCTCCCCAGCCCCTCCACCAGCGAAACCAGACACTCCTCCGCCCCGCTATAGCCGGACCATGGCGAAATGAATAGCACGTCGGCCTCCGCGCTCTTCCATTGCGGCCGGTCCATCGTCTCCTTCGCCAGATGCCACCGCTCCAGCGGCGCCAGGTCGTACGCCTCCGGCAGGTCCGCCAGGCACTCCTTCGCCTTCCGGCTCTCCACCGCCGTCTCAATACTAAAGGCCGGCAACCGCCCCGCCCCGCCGGTCACCGGTGCCGGAAACGGAGTGGCCCGGATCTTCGTCCCCTCGCCTTCTCCGGCTCGCGCTAAAATCAGCCGCTGCACAACCAAAGTCAGGTCCGGGGCCGGTCCCTCAAAGCGCACCCTGCCCACCCCAACCAGTAGCTCACTGTCGAATACCTCCGGCCCCACTCCGTACGGCAGGTTCGGAATCCACGTGTATTGGTTTCCCGTCCGCGCATGGTGCTCCCAAATCGCCCGCACGGTTCCGGCCCGCGCAAACGCCACCTCCGGAAAGAACGAAACCACCGCCCGCCCCGGCAGCACACTCGCAATCTCCGCCAGCGCCTCCAGACGCGTCTCTCCGCCCGCCGTCAGCACCGGAATTCCATACGGCGCCGCCAACCTCTCCATCAGGCCCTCATCTACCCCCGCATGGCACAAAACAAGGAACGACTCACCCGCCAGTTGTCTCCAAAGCCGTTCCAACAACCATCCAGCCAAAGTAAATCCATTAACTTCGTGCGCATAACCGCGAAACCAGATCGTCTGCGAGGGCGCCGGCAAGTAGAGTACATAAGTGGGAGCCGGTATCGGGCCTTGCTCAGATTCCATGTCCTCTTTTTCCATTGGTACCCGCTTATCCTAGACAGATTACCGCACCACATTTTCCCCCACGCAAGAGGAGATCGCTTCCATGAGGCTGCTTGTCCAGAACGCTCCGTTTATCGATGCCAACCTTCCCACGATAGATAACCACACCCAGGCGGCCATCTACGCCCGTCACGTGTGTACCTGTTACTCCTATGGCTTCGTCACCTTCAATGCGGGTATTCCCGTCACCGGCCTCCGCTCACTGGTGCAGTCCCTCGGCCGCCAGGTCTCGTCCTCGTCATCGTGGGAGGAAAACGTCGAGCGGTACCTGACTGCCGTAAGAACGAATCAGGCCCCTGCCGCGGAGGACGCCGCCGCCGTTCAAGTCTCTCTCGGGATCTCTGCCCGCGGCTACGTGCGCATGGGTTTCAAAGGCGGCTTTACCAACGAATTCATCGACGGCTTTCCCGCCCGCGCCTGGGCCCTCGGCGTGAATCCGAAAGGGATGTGGACCGATCGCAAGTGGAGCACCGGCGCCGATTATCACCTCCTGTTGATCCTCGCTGGCCGTCAAACCGGCACCCAAACACCCGCCGATGTCCTGCAAGCCCGGAAGACGGCGCTGGAAGCGGAATTGGGCTCCCTCGCCAACGTAACCTGGGAGGACGGGTATGTAGACCGTTCCGGCACCGCGGAAGATCGCCCCAAAAGTGTGGAACATTTCGGCTTCGTCGACGGCATCGGCAACCCAGCCTTCTTCGACGACGGACCCCGGCCTGCCCCGAAATATGGCCACGATACGAAAGCCAGCCTCTCTCTGGTCCTCATTCCAGAACGTTTTCCTGCCCCCGGCATTCCCCACCAATACGGAACATTTAGCGTCTTCATGAAAATCAGCCAGAACGTGGAAAAGTTCCTGGCCGATGCCAGCAGCGTCGCCGCGGCGACGGGACATTCTCCCGCTGTGGCCCAGGAACTCATGATCGGCCGTCAGAAGGATGGAACGCCCATCAATCACACCGGCAACGACCTCAACGACCTCAACCCGGCAGCCGACCAGAAGGATTGGCCCAGCTGCTCCCATACCCGCAAGGTCAGCTGGCGCGGCGCACCCCACCGCCGCATCCTCCGCCGCGGCGTTCTCTACAAAGAGGGAGTAGCTCCAGCCAGTCCGAAAGG
>CANIFK010000034.1 GCA_947466555.1 Acidobacteriota bacterium
AGCCCGCATGACCCGCCGCTCTCTCCTCCTCGCCGCCGCCGCGCCTTCCAACCGCATTCGCATCGCGCTCATGGGCGTCCGTGGCCGCGGCCGCAATTTGACCCAGGCCTTCGCCGCGATGCCCGATGTCGATATAGCCTATGTCTGCGACGTCGATTCCACCGTCGTTGAACCGGCCATGCAGCTCATCGAAAAATCGGACCGCCGGCGGCCGCCGTTGGTCAGTGATATCCGCCGCTGCCTCGAAGACAAGAACATCGACGCCATCGTCATGGGCACTCCGCTCCACTGGCACGCCCCGGGCACTATCCTCGCCTGCGCCGCCGGGAAAGATGTGTACGTGGAAAAGCCCGTCTCGCACAATCTGCACGAAGGCCGGCTGATGGTTGAGGCCGCGCGACGCCATCGCCGTATCGTGCAAACCGGAACGCAACTTCCCAGCCTCCCGGTCACGCAGCGCTTCCACGACTACGCCCAATCGGGCAAGCTCGGCCGTGTGCTGATGGCCAAGGTGTGGAACGTGCAACTGCGCCGCAATATCGGCCGAAAGCCCGATGAACCGGTGCCGGCCGGACTCGACTACGACATCTGGACCGGCCCCTTGCCGCTGCTCCCGTTCAACCGCAACCACTTCCACTCCACCGTCAACTGGCACTGGCATTACGGCTGTGGCGACATCGGCAACGATGGCGTTCACGAGCTCGACATCGCCCGCCGGGCACTTGGCGTGGGTCTACCGCAATCGGTCTCCGGCATGGGCAAGAAGATGTACTTCGACGACGACCAACAGACGCCGGACACGATGAACATCACCTACGATTACGGCGACAAACTCATCCAGTACGAGCAGCGGTTGTGGAACCCGTATGGCATGGAAGCGTGCGACAACGGCGTCGCCGTCTATGGCGATAAAGCCGTCGCCCAGTTCGGCCATTTCCGGGGCAAACAGTGGGGCTTCCGCGTCTACGACGACAAGAACAATCTCGTCCACGAGGACCAGCACGAGGGCGGTTCGATCGATGAGCCGCACGCGCGCAACTTCCTCGATTGCGTCAAATCCCGCGCCACGCCGAAAGTCGAAATCGAAGCGGGGCATCTATCCACCGCGCTCGCCCACCTGGGCAACGTCGTCGCCCGCACTGGCCGCGCCATTCGCTTCGACGCCAAGTCCGAATCCATCCCTACCGACCGCGAAGCAAACGCGCTTCTCAGCCGCGCCTACCGCGCCCACTGGTCTACTCCGAAAGGCTAACCCATGCACCGTCGCACGTTCATTCTTGCCGCCCCGCTCGCCGCTTCCGCAGCACCCGCTACGATTGACGTGGCCCTGCTTACACAGGCCGATGGGCCGCACTTAAGCGCTTATCTGGAAGGCCTGGCGCTGGCGCCTGAAGTCGGCAAAGTCTTCGTGGCCGATAGCGCCGTCGAACCGGCGGCGCGGAAGGCGCTTGGCGCGAAGTTCGCGGCTGCCTATCCGTCCGCCAAAGCCCTGCTCGGCGCTCACAAACCGCCGTTGGCGCTGATCCCCATGGAGGCGACCCTCGCCCCGCCAGTGATTCACGCCGCGCTCGACGCCGGCTGCCACGTGATGGCCGAAAAGCCTGCCTGCGTGCGGGCGGAAGACTTCGCCCCGCTCGCGGCCAAGGCGAATGCAAAGAAGCTGCATTTGAACCTAGCGTTTGCTAACCGCATCGACCCCACGTTCAAAGAGGCGCGACGGATCATCCAGAGCGGTGCGCTCGGCAAGCTCTACGGGATGGAGATGCACCTGATCGCAGACCAGACGCGGCTCACGCGCCCGGCATATCACAAGACGTGGACCGCGCAGAAGGCCCGCGCCGGCGGCGGCCATCTCATCTGGCTCGGCATCCATTGGCTCGATATGGCTAGCTACATCACCGGATCGAAAATCACGCAAATCGCCGGCTTCACCGGCAACGTTGGCGGCCAACCCATCGATACGGAGGATTCCGCCGCTGTCACGTTCCGCTTTGCCAACAACACGTTCGGCACGCTGACTTCGGGCTATTACATCGACAAAAGCAAGCAGGGTTTTTTCAAGTTTTGGGGTGCGAAGGGGTGGCTGGAAATCAACCAGGAGCATCCGGCGGGTCCGCTAGCGTGGCAGATCTTCGGCCAACCCGAGCAGCGCTGGAAGCCCACGGAACCATCGGGCTACACGCCGTGGGTGCGCCATGTCGTCCGCATGGCGATGGGGTTGGAAGCGCCGATATTGACAGCCGACGAAAGCCTGCACGCATTGAAAACCGTCTTCGCCGCCTACCGCGCCGCGGAGAGCGGGCGGACGCAGACGATCTAGGCCACAATCACACCGCCACGCGAAACCCCAACCCGTTCCGCACAAACTTTTCGCTCAACCAGTCGCTCTCGTCCGCCGTCGCATAGAACAGGTGAAAGCGGTCGCGGCCCTTCCCACTCGGGGCCACCCACTCATCCACATTGCCCACAATGTCGTAGACCCCGTACGCATTGGCGAACCCGGTTGAACCCGGCGGCTTCGGCGCCTTCTCCCCCGGCATCGCCACCAACGTTGAATTCCATTGATCGCCCCACCAGAACCGGCTGCGCTTACCGCCAAGGCACGCGTACCGCCACTCCGTTTCCGTCGGCAACCGGTACCCCCGCCCGGTCAACCGCGCCAGCCGCGCGCAGAACTCCAGGCAATCATCGAAGGCCACCATCTCCACGGCCTGCTCCGGCTCCCACCCGAACGGCGACTCCTTCCCCATCACCCGCACCGGCAGCGCCCGCTTCCGCTTCGGCAACCGCGCCACGGCGTTCCACTGTTGATTGGTCACTTCGTTGCGGCCCAATAAAAACGGGGACACCAGCGTCTGGCGTCCCCGTTCATCCGTCAAACTCCCACCCGGGATCTGCACCATCTCCATCGTCGGCGCCCCGTGCGGCAAAGGGTCGACTACCCCTTCGGCCGAACGCGTTTCCGATTGGGTTACCCGCCCACGCGAATCAAAACCAATCGGAAACACGAACGGAAAGGCCAGGAACGACCGGCGGGTAACGGGCAACTAATCCGCCGCCGGCTTCGGCGCCGCCGTCGGCCGCGCCACCAGCGAACGCACCGGCACGTTCACATCCACGGCCACGCGGAAGAAGTTGATCATCATCTCCTCCCAGCTCTGGTCGCCCCACCGCACTTCCGCCTTCGGGTCCGGATTGAACTTGTTGTTCGGCGTGTTGTCGTACGTGTTCAAGCCTTCAATCCGCGTGCCCTTCGGGAGAATCTTCCCCGCGGGCAAATCGTAGTTCAACTGCCAGTTGAAATCCCACTTGATGGCCAGCAACTTCTCTTCCTCGCCCGTCGGGTAGATAGCCTTCATCAACGCCGTCTTCCCGCGCGCATGCATGTGCGGCTGCAGGTCCAGCAGTTCGACATCGGCGCCCAGCGTGAGTGCTGCCTTCACCGGATAATCGTCGGCGCCCGGAGGAATCGCGAAACGCCCGTTCTGCACCTGCATCATGTGCACTCGCTGCTTCACCGGCTCTTTCGAAAACACCACGCCGATCTTCGACTGATCCTTCGCCGTCTTGCCGTTCGCCGTATAGTGCATCTGGAACACGACGTCGGTCCCGGCCTTCAACAGCATCGCCTGCCCCGGACGCAACTTCATCGGCAGCATGCCCGGCGCATACCCGGCCAGAAATCCATCCGGCCCGCCCCGTCCGCTCTTCTTGGGAACGAAGCCCTTGCGCACCGGCTCACCGGCCAGCCACTGCGAACCCGGCTCCCGCAGGAACGCAATGATGTGGTGCACCTGCGCCCGCGCTCCCGGCCGCGCTTCGGCCATCGAAACCCATTTGTCTTCGGTCAGCCCGGTCGGCAGGATGTAGTAGGTGTAGTCGATCGTCCCCGACGCAGCCACATCATACGGCTCCGGCATCTCGATCACCAGGTCCGGCTGCGGAATCTGCCAGCCATTGGTGAACACCGGATTCGGTTTGGCGCCGGCCGCCTTGCCTTCCGGCGCGCCCTGGTCGGCCCACGCCGCGATCGTCTTTACTTCGGCCTCGGTCAACGACCAGTCATTGGTGAATTTGCCGATATGCGGATCGGCGAACCACGGCGGCATGCGCTTGGTCAGCACGGCCTCCCGCATCGCCTTCGCCAACGGGCGGGCCTGTTGGTAGGTCTGCAGCGCAAACGGCGCCGCTTCTCCCGGTCGATGACATCCCTGACACTTGGCCTGCAAAACAGGCAGAACGTCTTTGTGAAAGGTTACGGGGGTGGACTTACCGGTGTTGGCGGCAAATCCCATGACAGTGGCAAAACAGAGTCCCAAAAACAAACGCATATCTTTTCAATCTAGCAGAGCGCTACCCCTCCAAACCGAGCAGCTCCCCGCCCGGCCCCACGTCCAGGTGGAGCGCCGCCGGCGTCTTGCCCAATCCGGGCATCAACGACATGTTCCCCGCAACGGCAGTTACGAACCCCGCCCCGCCGCGCAGGTACGCATCGCTCACCGTGAATTCAAATCCCTCCGGCGCGCCCAGCACCTTCGCGTTATCGGTGAACGAATACTGCGTCTTGGCAATACACACCGGCAGATGGCCGAAACCGCTCTCCTCCAGCTTTTTTAACTTTTTCGCCGCCGCGGTTTCAATGACCACCTCTCCAGCGCGATACACACGCCGCGCCACCGTCCGAATCTTCTCCGCCAATGGCGTCGACGGCTCATACAACGGCCGCGCATCGCCGCTACCAGACGCGACAACCAACTCCGCCAACCCGCGCCCGCCCTCCCCGCCCTGTCCATAGACATCGCTCACCGCGCACGGCGCGCCCAGCGTTTTCTCACAATACGCCTGCAAATCCGCCAGTTCCGCCTCCGTGTCCCCCGGAAAACGATTAATCCCCACAATCACCGGCACGCCGAACGCGCGCGTATTCTCCACGTGCCGCGCCAGATTGTCGCGGCCCGCCGCCGCCACCGCGCGCACGCTGGCCACCAGCACCGCCACGTCCGGACGCAGCCCGCTCGCCGGCATCACGATATCGAAAAACTTCTCCGCGCCCAGGTCCGCGGCGAACCCCGTCTCGTTCACCACATAGTCGGCCAGCCCCAGCGCCATGCGGATCGACGCCACGCTCGCCGTCCCGTGCGCAATATTCGCAAACGGCCCGGCATGCACGAACGCCGGCGTGCCCTCGCTCGTCTGCACCAGGTTCGGATGAATCGCGTCGGCCAAGAGCATCAACAGCGAACCCGTCACGCCCAACTCCGACGCGCTCACCATCCGCCCGCCACGCGTGGTGCCGATCACAATATTCCCAATGCGCTTTCGCAGATCGTCCAGCGAATCAGCTAGCGCCAGGATCGCCATCATCTCCGACGCTGCCGTAATCACGAACCCTGTCTCCCGCGGCGCTCCGTTCACCCGTCCACCCAGCCCCGTGATGATGTTGCGCAACGACCGGTCGTTCACGTCCACCGCCCGCGGCCAGTCGATCGATTGCGGATCGAGGTCCAGCGGGTTGCCATGATAAATCGACGCATCAATCAACGCCGCCAGCGTATTCTGCGCAGCCGCCACGGCGTGAAAATCGCCGGTGAAATGCACGTTGATTCGGTCGTGCGGCAGCACCTGCGCCTTGCCGCCGCCGGTCGCCCCACCCTTCATGCCGAACACCGGCCCCAGCGATGGCTGCCGCACCGTTGCCACCGCGCGGTGCCCCAGCCGGCACAGCGCCTGCGCGAGGCCGATCGTCGTCACCGTCTTCCCTTCCCCGTGCACGGTTGGCGTCACCGCCGTCACCAGCACCAGCTTCCCCCGCCGCGTCGGCAACTGCGCCAGCAACTCCAGCCGCACCTTCGCCATGTGCGTGCCGTAGGGATGCAGGAACTCCGCCGGCACACCTAGCGCCGCGGCCACTTCAGAAATCGGTTTCATTACCTACTACGCTGACACAGGCGGCAGGATCTCCACCACATCGGCCAGCAACCGCCCATCGCCGTGGCGCAACCGGTTGCACCGCCCGTATAAAACCTGCCCCGCCGATGCCCCCAGATATTCCGTCAAATACGCCGTCGCGCCAATCGAAAAGAATCCGCCCGGATGGCTGGTAAACGGAATCGCGTTCTCCACCAGCACGGCGCCCAGCGGCAGTTCCGCCCGCTCAATTTGCCCGCGCGGCTCGGCCGTAAACCCATCGAGCGCAATCCGGATCGCCCCGAACTCCACCGCCGCCCCCGTATCGCGCCGCCGCAAAATCGACACGCGCTGCAGATACCCATCGGCCACCGTCATCTCGTGCGCCTCCAGCGTGATGACGCTCCCATGATGCGCCGCCAGCCGCGACGTCATGTCCCCGTCATGTACCAGCAAACGGCGTTCGCCCTCCGGCAACGCCTCCGGGGCCACGAACGTCACAGGCGCATCGGCCGCATAGAAGCGGCGCAACGGGGCAAGCAGATCCATTCCAGCCATGAATTTCCTAGCATCGCACGCCGCGCCGCTACTCCCGCAGCGTGCGCACCGCGCTGCCCCGCTCCAAACGCCCGTGCGCCCGCCAACCTTCCTCCCGTGCCGCCTCCTGATGCTGCGCCAGCGCCTCCACGCCGAAGCCCATCTCTCCGACCGAACAGGATCGCCAAGCGCACTTCGATTGGACCCAGCCCGAAAAATTGCAGCCGATCTACGACGCCATTCCCACCCTCGCTCCCTGAATTTCTCTCAAAACCGCACCCCGCCGCAAACCCGGTCACAGTTCGACGAAAAAAAGTTTTTTCCCTGTAATCAACAACTTGAAAACCAGCCACCCAAAAACATTTGGTGCGCGCCCGGTAGAATGGAAGTAGAAGGCCTTCCGCCGTGCGACCCGCTCGCACCCCGGAGGGCCTTTTCTATTTCCCAGCGAAAGGAATCGCCCCATGACCCGTGAACAACGAGCCGAAATCTCACGCCGCAACGGCGCCAAATCGAAAGGGCCTGTCACGCCCCAAGGCAAATTGCGCTCCCGCCGAAACGCCCTCGTCACCGGCCGAAACGCTACCACCCTGAAATTCTTCGTGCCCCCGGCCGAAGCCATCGCCGACCGCCACGCCCGCCGGCGCTACTACCAGATCCTCGACGGCATGCTCGATTGCTTCCGCCCGGAGAACGAGCACGAGGCCTTCCTCGTTCGCGAAATGGCCCACATCCGCTGGCACCTCGAACCGCTCTGCCTGCGCCGCTTCCAGCTCTCCGAACTGGAATACAAACGCGTCTGCATCGACAAGGATCACGCCAGCGAAAGCGTCATCGACATGTCGCTCTACAAACGCATCGACACGCTCAGCCGCCGCGAATCGCACCTGCTGAATATGCTACTCAACGACAAGAAGCTGCGCCAACGCGCCGCGTAATGCCAACCCAACCCGGCGGTCGTGTGCCCAAACAGCTCACGGCCGCCGCGCAAACACCGCCAGACTGCTCGCCACCGCCCGCGCCTTCCCGTTCTTCGGCCCCTGTACCATCTCCCCATCCACCACCAGCGTCGTCGAACCGCCCCCGTCCAGATTCACCGCGTCCCACACCCCGAAATCCCGCGCCAGCACAGCCGCCACCGCGCCCACCGCTGATCGCTCCACCGTCGCCAACACCACTCGCCGCCGATCTTCCGTCAACCCGATCAACGTCCGCGACGTCGCCACGTCGTACCACGAACTCCCGTTTCCATACTTGCCCTCCGGCGTCAACACGCCCTCCGGATGCGCCGCGTCCCGGTACTCCGGAATCGTCACCTTCCCCGCCGTCACCACCTGGGCCGACCCCGCCACCACCGTCCACAAACGCCCCGCAAAGCCAGGCCCCACCAGCCCCGCCTCGTTCGTCGCCGACACATGCACTCCCGGCGCATTCTCCACCAGCGCGTAGGCCTGCCGAGGCTTCTCAAACTCCGAAAACCGCCGCCCCTCCGCCGCCGCCAAACCAATCAAAAACGACTCCATCTCCTCCGACGGAAACGGCTCGAAAAAGTGCGCGTTCACGCACACCTGCGCTGCCAGTTCCCGGCAGAAATCGACAGTCGTCCGCCGCACCGTTTCCCGCCCGCCGCCCGGCTGAGTCAGCTGAAATCGCAGGCCCGGCGCGTCCAGGTGAATCTCCACCACATGCAGCCCCGCCTCCGCCCGGTGCGTGTGCCGCACCCCAACAAACGGATACGTGGAAACGTCCGCACCCGCCAGCGCCAGCCCCAATAACAAACACACCCAGATAGCCATGAAACCCCATCCTAACGCCAATGTGACCGCAATCACCGACACCTCGCCCGAACCCCTGCAAAATCGAACTATGACACACGCGGAACCCAAACCACTCCCCCGCGAACATGGCGCCTGGGGCCTGCTCCTGCAACCCTTCTTCGCCGGTGCCATCCTCGCCCGCGAATGGAACTGGCTCCTCCTCCCCGCCCTCGGCCTGGTCCTGTTCGGCTTCCTCCTCCGCGAACCGCTGATCGTTCTCGCCCGCCAGCGCTTCGTCTGGCGCGACTACAATCCCCAATCCACCGTCGCCGCCCGCTGGCTCCTCGCCGAAGCCCTCGGCGCCGCGCTCTGCCTCGGCATCCTCATCGCCCAGCGGCCCCTCGCCGCACTAGCCGCACTCACCGGTGTAGCGGCTGGGCTGACACTCCTCGCCGTCTGGCTCACCATCAAGAACAAGCAACGCTCCATCTGGCTCCAACTCGTCAGCGCCGCCGGTCTCGGCACCACCGCGCTGCTCGCCATCCTCGCCTCCACCGGCGCCATCCCCGCTTGGGCCTGGCCGCTCTGGGCCGTGCTCACGCTCCACGGCGCGTCATCGATCCTCACCGTCCACACGCGCCTCGCGCTCAAACGCGCCCCCGGCGGCAAGCCCCCGACCACCGCCTACGCCGTGCCAGGGCTCTCAATAGCCCTGGCCTTCGTCGCTCCCGCGCCGCTGCTTTTCTCCGCCGCCGCCAATATATGGGAACTGCGCAGGCTCCGCAGTCCCCAAACTCTCCAAGAGTCGCTCAAACGCGTCGGCCTCCGCGCGCTCGCCGTCTCCATCACGCACTCCCTGCTCGCCGTCGCGGCCTTCTGGAATCGTTAACTCACCAATTCACCTTCAACGCAAACTGCATCCGCCGCGGCGTGTTCGCCTGGTTCCGCACCAGCCCGAAATTCGCCGTGTCGGCCAGGTTCGTGTTCGGCGTCGCAAACTGCGTCCGGTTCAGCAAATTAAACGCTTCAAACCGCAGGTCCAACGTCCGCCGGTGCTCCTGCGACATCGTGAACGTCTTCGCCAGCGAAATATTCTCGTTAAACAAAGGGAAATTCCGCATCTTCGGGTTGTTGCGCGTCATGTTTCCCAACCGGTCCCGCACCTGAATCGGGAAGAACCCGGCCGTCGTCACCGTCGGCGTATCGCCGTTCCAATTCGCCACCGTCGCCGGCTGGAAATAGCGGTCCACAAACGGGTCGAACTTCTCCCCAGCCACCGGCGCGCGCCAGCCGTCGTAGGTCGAAATCGTCGGCCGGTTCCCGCCCACCGGGAAGCCGAACTGCCCGGAAAACGCGAGCGGCGTTCCCGACGCATACCGGTGCACCGCGCCGATCCGCCAGCCGCCAATCGCCTGTGAAACAAAGCCGCGCTTCAGCCACCGCTTCCCCGGCCCGATCGGCAGATCGTAGACGTAGTTGATCTTCGCCTCGTGCGTCCGGTCGGCGTTCGAAAGCGCCTTGTCCAGCCGCCGGTTGAAGTGGTCCATCGCCGCGCCCGAACCCCACGCCGAATCGGAATCGGTGAACATCTTCGAAAATACATAGCTGGCGTCCACCATCAGGTTCGTCGCGTACCGCCGCGTGACTTTCAAAATCATCGAGTGGTAACTGGAATGCCCGCTGTGGTCGCCGCCGCTGCCGGTCAGGATGTTGTTGTACTGCGGATACGGCCGCAGCGCCCGCGCCAGCGTCAGGTTATCCGGGAAGCTCGAATAGGGCTTCGTGAATCCCGCGTTCTGCACCAGCCGGTTGGCGTTGCCGAACGTCGTGTTCAACAGTGCGCGCCCCGACGCGGTGAACATGCTCGCGCTCGCCGGCAGCGTCCCGAAATCCACCTGGTTGTAGTTCAATAGATTCGCAATCAGATGCGTGCCGATAATGGCGCTGTAGCCCACCTCCAGCAGCGTCTGCGGCAGCACCTCCCGCTGGATCGTGAAGGACCCGGACCACATCTGCGGCAACCGGTTGGCCTCCTTGCCCTGCCACCAATCCACATCGGCGTTGTTCCCGAACGTCGGATCGATGAACGGCGGCTTCGGCCACGGCGGCGCGCCCTGGTCCAGTTTGAACACACGATCAATCCCGCCCGTCTGGTCCGGGAACGTCAGAATCTGCGCGAATCCCTGGAAATGGGCCGATCCGCCCACCGATTTCACCGGCGCGAAGCTCGACCCGCCCGACATCCGCAGCACCGTTTTCGGCCCCATCCGGTACGACAAGCCCAGCCTTGGCCCCAAGCCGCCATACCAGCCCGACGGAATCGTCCGCCGGCCGATGCGCCCTTCCCCAACACCGCAAAACACCAGCGCGCCGGGCAAGTTGTTCGCCCCCGGATTCCGCAGCGTCGGATCGAAATCCGCGCACTTGTCGCCGTCATTCAGCGCCGGCAGATTGAACTCGTACCGCATTCCCAGGTTCACCGTCAGCCGCGAATTCACGCGCCAGTCGTCCTGGAAATACATGGCGTTGTAGCGCCACAACATACCCACGCGCCGCGGCGTGTTGATCGTCGTCGCCCCGGCCTCGCCCAACAGAAAACTCGCAAACGCCAAGCCGCCACCGAGGTTCCGGTTCGCCTGCGCCGGGAGCGCCGTCATCGCCGTCGTAAACGTCACGTTCCCTGCGCCCGCCTGCTGTCCCAGCCCCACATACGGCGCATATTCAAACAGGTAGCCGGTCTTGAAGATGTGCTTTCCCTTCGTCCAACTCAAGTCGTCGTTGAACGAATACACCGGATTCTCACTCCCGTTGAATCCGTTGCCGCCCCACGCCGGGAAGTCCCCGAGGTTGATAATCGGCAGGTTCCGGTCGCAGTCCGGCATGTTGGCGATGCAGATCTTGTCTTTCCACTTCCCGCCTTCCGTCAACGGAAAATTGGAGTCCTTGAACTGATTAATGCCAAAGTAAAAACGGTTGTGAATGTTGGGGGAAACGGTCCAGTCCCAGCTCCCGCGCCACACCGGCGAGGTGTCGGTTAACTGCTGATACGGATTCATGATGCCAGGGATTCCGGGAGGGCCGGACGGCCCTGGAATCCCCTGCCGCTTGTTATAGGCAAAATAACCGGACAGCCGATGTTTATCGGTCAGGATGTGGTCGCCCTTAATGCTCCACTTATCGTTCGGATTGATCGTCGTCCCCTGCTGATAGTAGTTCTCCAGCCAGTATTCCGGCGTGCCCGGCACCACGTCGGTGCGGTTCGGCCGCATCTGCGGCGCCGCCAGGTCTACCAGCTTCCGCGATATGGCGTCGAAGCGCGCCGCCGGCACGATGTTATTCGGAAATGGATCGCGCACGTAGTTACGCGCCGCCTCGTCGTAGCGTGTCGTCGATGGGTCAAATACGTTATAGCGGATGTAACTCCCGTCCGGATTCCGCGTCCGGCTTACGGCGTTGCGGAAGTCGCCTTTATAGAACTCCTCCGGCGGCAACGCACTCACATTGGTGTTCCCGCCCACCCGGTTCCGGAACCCTTCGTAGGAAAAGAAGAAGAACGTCTTGTCGCGCTGCTTGTACAGTTTCGGGATCGACACCGGCCCGCCCACCGTCGCCCCGAAATCGTGCTGCCGGTACACCGGCGTCGTCTTGTTGAAGAACCCGCGCGCGTCAAATGCGTTGTTCCGCACAAAGTCGAACAGCGTCCCGTGAAACTGCCGCCCGCCGGACTTGGAAACAAAACTCACCAGCCCGCCCCCGGCGCGGCCGAATTCCGCCTTGAACCCGTTCGTCTCCACGGCGAACTCCGTGATCGCGTCGAGCGACGGCGCATTCACCGCCGCCCACAGCGTCGACCCCGCCCGGTTCGTCCCTGCTGACGCCCCGTCCAACTGCACGCCAAACGCACCTGCCTGACCACCGCCAATCCGGAAATCCTGATCGCCGCCATTCACCTGCGCCGTAATCGCCGCCAGGTCAAACGGGCTCCGCATGTTATCGGACATCACCGTCGGCAAGGCCTCTATCATCCGGTCACTCATCGTGTTCTGAATCTTCGCGTTATCGGTCTGCAGTTGCGCCCCGCTCTCGCGCACCTCCACCGTCTGGCGCACCTCGCCCACTTCCAACTTCGCTTCCACACGCGCCGAAGCCCCCGCCTCCACACGCACATTGGAATGGACCGAAGATTTGAAACCCGGATGCTCCACCACCACCCGATAGGCGCCTACAGGCAGCGAGGGGATGTTAAATTCCCCGGCTTCCCCGGTCGCCCCGCGGAACGTCGTCCGCGTCTCAGCGTGAGTCGCCACCACGGTGGCCGCCACAATCGGCGCGCCCCCGGAATCACTTACGGAACCAGTCAATAAGCCGCGATCCGTTTGTGCCAACAGCGCCAGCGGACAGAGCAACAGCGCAAGTATCTTCATATGAGTGGGAATCGTTCTATCGAAAACAACACCCTCCCGTCAAGTTACTTGCGCTTTCGCTGTTTCGTCCGTCAGCCGCCGGAGACCTCGGTAATGAAGCTGGAGATCAATCGTTGAATTTCCGCCGGCGGCAGGTTGTAACGCGCGTTGCTGTCCGGCAACCCCATATTTCCGCTGATCACAAACGCGCGCAGACCCGCCTTTGCCAGCCGCTTTGCCTGCGCGATGCTGAGCCCGCCGACCACCTGAACGGGAACCGTCTTGCCGATCTTCTCGTGCACGGCGCGCGCCACGTCACCCAGATAATCATCGCCAATCAACTTCGGGTTCACGCGGCGCGCGTCCGATTGCAAGTGGATGCCAACGGCGTCGACACCGGCCTCAACCATCCGCAGCGCCACCTCGCCCGCCATCTTCGCCGGACCCTGGTGCGGCACCATGATGTCGGCAAAGACCAGCCGCGGCAACTCCCCGCCGGCGCGCCGGAACTCATCCCGCACCGCGCAGATTGACTTGGCCGTATCCACCCCGGCCATGGCCAGGAAATCGAGAATGTTGCCGCCTCCGGCGAACACGCTGCGCGCCTCGCCACCGCCGCCGTCCATGGTCTTCATATCGGCCAGCAGGAGTGCGCCGGGAAACCGCTTGCGGAACGCAGGCACCACGTTCGCCACGCCCTGCGTCTTCAACAAAGGCGTCCCCATTTCGATGATGTCGACGCCGCCCAGCACCCCGGCATTGGCCACGGCGAGGCCAAGATCCAGCGTCCCCACGTCGACCGAGATCTGAAAGGAGGGACGGGTCTTCAGCCGCTCCACGACGCGGTCGGAACTGGCGTGTCCCGATTTCGCCGGCGCCTGCTGGCCCCAAGCCAAACCGCACCCAGCAGCGGTCAGCAACATCCGCCGGTTCATCCCTCTGCATGCCTTCGATGTCGTTTCCATATCCATAGCGCTGTTCGTCCCTGGTGCACTCTACCAGCCATGTGGAAGTGGAAGCAACCGCACCGCTTTCCGGTTACGTCCTGCAATATTGGCGGATGGCGGGCCGCTGCTCTGAGTCCGGCCTTCGCGCCAATGTGCTGACGGCGCATCGCTCAGTTAAGACAGTAGTACGCGACCGGGTTGATCGCGACTGGAACAACGTAAAGGCGTGCGTGGGCAATGGGTTGCTAAGTAGAGACATCTTTCGAAATCCGGCTGTCTGGCGCATTGCACGCTAGACTTCGTGACAGTACAGGGTCTAGTGCTTCGCGCCAACCTCCAAGTTGCGCGTGACAGGGTTGGCGGTGTATCGGTTCCCAGAATGCCGTTCCGGGCCAACTTCCGGATTGACGACGATACGGACACGACATGATCACAAGTTGGTAGGATGAGCACGTGCCGCGAAAACGCCCGTCTGTCTTCATCGGATCGTCTTCTGAAGGGCTGAAGTTTGCCAAGGCGATTCAGATGCTCTTGGATCACGCTAGTGAGGTAACAATCTGGAGTCAAGGCATTTTCGGGCTCAGTGAGGGAACCCTTGAGTCTCTGGTTTCAGCGGCAGAACAATTCGATTTCGCGGTTCTGGTGCTTACGCCAGACGACCTCGTTGAGAGTCGAGGCCTTACCGGTACCGCCCCGCGTGACAACGTCCTGTTCGAACTTGGATTGTTTATGGGAAGCCTCGGACGTCAACGGACCTTCGTGGTTTACGACAGAACGGCAGTTATCAGATTGCCTTCAGATCTGGCCGGTGTGACTTCTGCCACGTTCGAACCGCATTCTTCGGGAAGATTAGAAAGTGCGCTGGGTGCTGCTACGACGCGAATCGAAGATCGCATCGAACGACTTGGGGTTCGGGAAGCTGAAAGATTGCGAGCGTTTTCGGCTGCCGCGACCGATTTCGGCTCAGCGAGTTCAACAATGCAGGAACTGATCGAGTTGCTTGCCAGATCCCGGAAAGTAGAGCTGGAAATAATTGCGGCGCAATTCGGCCCGTTCATAGAACCCTCCAAACTCGACCAAGTACGTCAGGATTTGACGGATCTGGAAAAACTACTTCTACGCGCGAGGGGCAAGTCTTCTTCCAAATGATGTACTGGAGTTTCCACTAATCGAGTACATATGCTGCTCTCAGGAAGAACCCGCGTCCTTCGGAAATTGAAGAGTCCCATGTCCCGTTGTGGGAAGTTGACTTTCTGTCCGCATCTTCGCGAAGCCGAAGCGGCCCCGGAGCAGAGTCTCGAGAATCCTCCTACCGCTTCCTTCCCATCTCCTCCGCCGAAATCACCGGCGCCGACATCGTGATAAACAACCCCAACACCGTCACAATCGCCGCCACCCAAAAAGTCCTCTGCAACGCCAACGCAAACGGCGTCCGCCCCACCTGCCAGTTCAAAAACGCCCCCATCGCCCCC
>CANIFK010000035.1 GCA_947466555.1 Acidobacteriota bacterium
CGGCTTCAACTGATAGTTGTTGCGGATGAAGAAGTCGGCCAGGTCTTCGAGGAGTTCGGGGTGGGAGTTCTGGGAGGGGAAGCCTTCGGGGGGCGCGACGGAGGGGTCCGTCCGGGTGAAGTCCCAGGCTTCGGGCGGGTCTACGATGCCGTGGCCGAAGAAGTTGGCCCAGAGATGGTTGACGGTGGCGCGGGCGAACTGCTTGTCGGAGGTGATGATTTCGCCGAGGTCGGCGCGCCAGTTTTCAGATTTCGGGCGGGCCTGGTTGAGGACGAATTGGGGATCGACGACGGCGCTGGTGCGGGCCGGGCGATTGCCGGGGTTGGACGGGTTGACGGAGCCGGAGTAGCTGCCGTAGTCGCGGTCAATCAATATGATGCGGGGGCGGAAGCCGATGACGTCGTCGCTCCAGCGAATGTAGTACATGCGCGAGAGGAAGGCGCTGGTTTGCCAGAACTGCTGGCGGGTGCGGCGGGAGAGCCAGACGTTGATCTTTTCCAGGTGGGCACGGCCGTTGTGGCAGGAGACGCATTCGGTCTTAAAGCCCATGAAAGTCGTGGTGATTTTGTCGGTAATGTCGTCCCAGGAGTCCTGGATGGGGCCGTTGACGTCCATCCAGCGGGCGAAGAACTGGGTGCCGGGTTGGGTGTCGACTTCGCCATTGGCGGCGAGCATTTCGCGGACGAATTGATCGTAGGGGCGATCCGTCTTGACGAAGCCGCGGACGAATTCGTAGAAGGTGTTGCGGGCCGGGACGCTGATCGATTCGTGGTTACGGGAGACGCGGAACTTGTTGAGGAAGAAGAGGGTTAGTTGGTCGGAGTAGGCGTCGGAATCGAGCAGGGAGTCGATGAGTTTGGCGCGTTTGGCCGGGTCGGTATTGGCCAGGAAGGCTTCGGCGGCTTCGGGGGTGGGGATGCGGCCGGTGAGATCGACGGTGACGCGGCGGAGGAATTCGGCATCGGAAGACGGGCCGGCGGGTTGGACGTTATCGGCCGCCATCTTGGCGAAGAGGCGTTGGTCGATGAAATTCGAGCGCGATTCGGCGGCGCGGCGGGAGGCGGCGCTGCTTTGGGCGGTTCGGCGTTGGCGGCCGAGCATCTCGAAGGTGCGATCGAGCTCCAGACTTTCGGCCATCTCCGTCCGCTGGGCGGCTGGATAGCGTGGGCAGCCGGGATCGGCTGCGAGGAGGACCATTGGCCCCAATAAGTACACCATTCCCCGTCGAATGTGTCGCATGCGTGTTGGAAACAGTTTACAACGATTCGCTACGCCGAACGAGTGCGGATAAGCCTTAATAAGGTCTCGGCGAGTTCGTAGGGGTTTTCGAGTTTCAAGACTTCGAAGCCTGCGGCGTGGCCGGCAGCGGCGCCGGGCTCGGAATCTTCGACGACGAGGGGGCGGGTGACGCCGAGGCGCGAGGCGGCGAGAAGGTACGGCTCCGGGTGGGGCTTGCGATTGGAGACGTCGTCACCGGTGACGATGGTGGAGAAGCAGTCGAGAACGCCGGCACGTTCGAGGACCGGTTCGACCTCGGCACGGCCGGAGGAGGAGACGACGGCGAGTTTAAGGCCGTCGAGTTGGCGGAGCATGTCGCGGGTGGACTGCGGAATGGGGGGATTGGCGTAGGCCTTTTCGCGGAAAAGAGCCTTCTTTTTCGGGTAATACTGCCAGAGATCCTCGACATCGTGGGGAGGATTCTTTTGTTTCGCCAGGACTTCGAGCATGGCGCGATCGGTAATACCGATGCAATTCGCGCAATAGGCTTCCCACGTTAGCGGGATACCG
The DNA here is from genome assembly GCA_947466555.1 of Acidobacteriota bacterium. Taxonomy (GTDB): domain Bacteria; phylum Acidobacteriota; class Terriglobia; order Bryobacterales; family Bryobacteraceae. Next base: position 1,789 of record CANIFK010000035.1, read on the forward strand.
AGGGGGGTGAGGATGGTAGTCCAACACTCAAAATGGACGCCTTCGCTGTCGGCAAGGACGCCGTCGAAGTCAAAGAGAATGGAATCAAAAGGCATGGGGGAGAATTTCAGGGTACAAAAAACGAACGGCCGAAGGTGGGAACCTTCGGCCGGAGAGGATTAATAATTGCGTGCGGTTTATGCAGAGGCGCCGGAAAGATGGATTTCACGCAGAGAGAATTCGAAGCCCTGAAGGGCGTTGATCAGCTGCGTTGCATCGATAGGTTTGACGCCCAGCCAATGGAACATCAAGCTCAGTTCAGACTTCCAGAGGAGCTTACGGAGCGCCCATTCCAGGCCGAGGAGTTGAGAAACTTCCGCGGAACGATCCTCGGAAGCGTGAACCACCGCGAGCCGGACCCCTTGCGAGAGGCGGCTGAAATCGGAAGAAATCAAACGCAGATATTCGCGGAAGAGGCGGCGACGTTCGGAGCGGAACTGTTCGCGCCAGGCCGGAGACCCATCGGTTGACTGCATCCAGAACTCTTCCTCTTCAGAGGAGAGGAGGCGACGCATGGGAAGATATCGAAAAGAAGAAAACTGCTCGAACCATTCTTCAGACCAGGCACTTTCGGAAAGGCCGCTGTCCAAATCCAGATTTTCCGCCGAAGTATCCGAAAAAGAAGCACGATTCCGCTGCATTAATTTGGCCAACAGAATCAAAAAGACGATACTGCTTGAAATGCCGAGTATGATCGGGAATGCCGTCATTTCGTTTGAGACCTCCTGCCTGTCTCTTTGTCTGCCTCCATCCACGCAGCGGTAGATGGTGCAGATCTATCTGGGGTTGACAACCCGATGCAGGCTTATGTTTACAGGCTAACGGGATTCGGATCGCCTTGCAATAGGATTTTACGAAAAGTCGTCGAGAAAGGGTGAGAAAAAAACCGTATTCCCACCACTCTATTCCTCAGGGGGGGTTAACGACTTGTTGATAGATTCGAGCCGATCCAGAAGGGCCGAAGTCCCGGAACGAGGGGCGGCGGGGGGCGTGGGGGCAATTTCGCCGCTCGGCTTTAGGAGCCAAGTCCAACAAATTAAAGCAAGGAGCGTGGTTGCCGAGATAAAAACATTCGCCATTCGGAAGAAAGTGACGTCCCCAATGTTCAGACGGTAATGAACCGCCGAAGTCGCGATGAAATAGAAGAAGAACAAGACGCTATGCCGGATGGAGTTCCGCGCTAAGGGCACCGGCATCCAGACCAAGAACGCAGCGATGAGGATCAGATAGAGGCACAATGCGGTACTGATGGCGCGTAGGGCAACCGAGTACCACTGCACCATGGACGATTTCTGATGCATCTCTCCGCTCGCGGTTGCGATGGCGAAAACGAATGCGATCGCCATGGACACAAGAATGACGCGCTGGGCGAACCTGGCGATGCCCGGAAACCGGACGAACACCTTCTGGAATACCTCGATCACCATCAGGACGTAAAAAATGTACATTACGGTCTGACCCGTAAGGTAAGTCAGTTTCTGCGCGCCCTTTACGTTTCTCGTGGCCATGCCGATGGCAACGAAACCGCCTTCCAGTAAAATCCCTATCCAGAAGTAGCGGTAAGACAGCCAGAGTCCACGCTGATACAGCACCCATGCGACCACAAAGTACATGGGCAACGTCAGATAGGAGAGCACGGATTGTAAAACAGCCAAGCCAGGCGCCATCTGGGATCTCGGGGACGTCCCAATAATACCATTACGTACTGCCCAGGGAAGTGGAATCGAAGGAGGAGTACTAGAGATGGCGCCTGGCTTGGGAAATTCCGCCCACTGGAGAAGGACGGAAACGGTATGCCGAAGCGGCTATGGCCGCTTCGGCAGAGGTTTGTGGCGAGTTACGACTGGCGGCGGAGAGCGATAGTGCGGCTGTTGTCGTCGGCGCAGGGCCAGCAGTCCGGGACGGGGATGATCTTCGAAGTCGCGGCGGCTAAGGTGCGGCTGTTGTCATCAGCACAGGGCCAGCAGTCGGGTACAGGGATGATCTTCGGAGTCGCGGCGGCTAGGGTGCGGCTGTTGTCATCGGCACAGGGCCAGCAGTCCGGGACGGGGATGATCTTCGAAGTCGTGGCGGCTAAGGTGCGGCTGTTGTCATCGGCGCAGGGCCAGCAGTCCGGGACGGGGATGATCTGGGGAGTCGTGGCGGCTAGAGTGAAGGTGTTGTCATCGGCGCAGGGCCAGCAGTCCGGGACCGGGATGATCCTGTTGGTAACAGTTTGGGCAGCAGTGACATCATCTGCACAGGGCCAGCAGTCCGGGACGGGGATGATCTGGGGAGAAGCGATTTTCGCCCAGGCGATCGGAAGAAGGAAGACGGCGATCAGTAACGTTTTTTTCATGATGATGACACTCTCACTCTTTCAGGATTGGAATCTGCGGCGAGCCTTACAAATGAAGCCCCAACGGAAGTGCGTTTGAACCTCGATGTGCGGCGTAAAACACATGATTTCGGGAACAATCTGAGAATGCCTCAGTCCCACTGGTACTAGTAGTAACCCTTAGATGTTTTCGGAAAACGGAACAGGGCGACTAGGGGATTTGCCTTATAACCTGTTGAAAAGAATTAGCTAAAAACGAAAAGATATGCTGTAGAATTCTTATTGGAAGCCGATGCGAACAGCACGACCGAAGAGCCTTCTGGAGCGTAGTGCAGACACAGATCTGTGGCGGCACACGCTATCGCAAATCCCAGTACTAACGGGACGCCTAGTCTACCTTTCCGCGTTGCGCAGCCCCGTTACCGGGAAATACGAGCATCACGGGTTGGCGCTGCTGTTTGGGGATCAGGAGTCGGATAAAGCCATTCGCGCGAGCCACCGACGGGCGTTTCATGAGTGGCTGGCACTGGGACTCGAGGAAAAGGTGGAAGACCTTGCCGAGTATTTGAAGACGAGCGGCGAGGACGCCAGAGCAATCCTTATTCACTGGTCCCGAACGGAGACGTGGAACTCGTTTCAGCCGGCTGGCGCGTTATCGGCCGAGAAATCCCTTTTCATCAGCGACATGCGTGCGGCGATCAAGATCCTGACGTTGCGGTTCGGCGCCGCCGCGCAGGGTCATAGCGCATAGCAACGCCGACGACCTGGCCGATGACATCGATCTCCTCGGGATACTTATAGATCCTGGGGGAGCACATGGAGGCGGGGTGAGGCTGTAGGACCAGACGATTTTCTTCCAAATGACACCAACCACAAGCGAACCCGTCGCGGTGTTCAAAGAAATAGATCGGCCGCTCGAACTCATTCGACCAGCCCGTCATTGCGATGCGGCGCTTGGATTCGTCGATCAGCACGAGCGAAGAGGGCTGAATAAGGGGATACATGGACCAGTCTTCGCTGCCGATGTAGGCGTAGCGATGGGCCTTCAAGTCCAATCCATTCAACAGCATAAGTGGAAGCCGCCCCCAGCGCTGGATCATGCGGCTGAGATAGGTCGTCTTCTCCAGATCGATGCCTGGATCGAGGCGGAGGGGCAACTGCACTTCCCCGTGGTCGTGGGCCTGAAATCCAATCAGGTGGGTTCTTTCCACTTCGACCTGGGCGGAGTCCGATGGGAGCTGCGTGACGTCGACGCCGTACCACTGCAATACTTCGCACAAGTCCAACCGATAGATAGCGCAGAGGCTATACATACGGAAGATCGAAGGGACCGTCCCCTTGTTTTCGATATCGGAAAGGCGCGAGAGTGCGACGATGAATTCATCGTTGGCCCTGCGTTCGGCTATGCGAAGACTAGCATCTTCGACGTCCCGGTAGCGGAGATTCAACCTCTCCCGAGCCCGTTTCAGGCGTTGGCCTGGATCGTCCATGATATGATGCTTTCCCGGAAGTCCCCTAAAACCACAGCCGGAAGACGGAAACAACCGTTACCTTTGTCGAAAGCAGTACACTGAGTGTAGCACCAGTTGCGGCGAAGAGATGACGAATAAAAGGAGAATTTGTTCTGATTTCAGAACAGCATTTCGGACTACATGGAAAAAACGAAAATCGTGGTCGGGGTAACGGGTGCATCGGGGTCCATATTGGGGTGGAGATTACTGGAAAAGCTACGGAATGTAGGCCATGTGGAGACACATCTGGTGATGAGCCGATCGGGAGAACGGACGGCTTGGCTGGAAATGGGGAAAAAGGCGTCGGAGTTTCGGGAAATGGCCGATGTGAATTATCCGCAGGAAGACATCGGGGCGCGATTGGCGTCCGGAAGCTTCGTGACGCACGCCATGGTTGTGGCACCGTGTTCGATTCATAGTATGTCGGCGATTGCCCACGGGATCACGGACAACCTGATCACGCGGGCCGCGGATGTGACGCTGAAGGAGCGCCGGCGGTTGATATTGATGGTCCGGGAGATGCCGTTTCACCTGGGGCATTTGAAGACCATGGTGCAGTTGGCCGAGATGGGTGCGATTGTGGCGCCGCCGGTGCCGGGGTTCTACAACAAGCCGGAGACCGTGATGGACATTGTGGACCACTGTGTGGACCGTGTGATGGACCTGTTGGGATTGCCGGCGGCGGACGCGCGGCGCTGGGATGGTACGCGAAAGGACGAGGCATGAAGAAAATGACCGCCGCATTTCAGGGCGAACGGGGGGCGTTCAGTGAAGAGGCGGCCCGGAAACTGATTGGACCGGATGTAACGGTGGTGCCGTGCCAGCGGTTTGAGGAGATCTTCCAGGCGGTGGCATCGAAGAAGGTGGACGCTGCGGTGGTGCCGATTGAGAACACCCTGCACGGCTCGATCCACGAGAATTACGACCATCTGCTGCGGTTTCAGCTGCCGATTGTGGCCGAGACCAATTTGCGGATCGTACACAACCTGATCACGCCGAAGAAGACCAAATTCAAAGAGATACGGCGGGTCTATTCGCACCCGGTGGCGCTGAACCAGTGCCTGAAGTTTTTCGCCGAGAATCCGCAGATTGAAAAAGTTCAGTTTTACGACACGGCCGGGAGCGTGAAGCACCTGGTGGAGAATCCGGAGCCGGGCGCGGCGGCGATCGCTTCGTCAGTGGCGGCGGAGTTCTACGGTGCACATATCGTCAAACGCTCCATTGAAGATGACAGGGAGAACTTCACCCGCTTCTTCCTGCTGCAGCGGAAGGCACTTCCCTCCCCCGCTGCCCGCAAAGGCGACTGGAAAACGACGATCGTCTTTAATCTGAAGAACGTCCCCGGCGCGCTATTCCGGGCGATGAGTGTGTTTGCGCTGCGCGACATCAGCTTGAGCAAGATCGAATCCCGCCCGCTGCGGGGGAAGCCCTGGGAGTATCACTTCTACGTGGACTTCCTGCAGCACGTGGAAGACGAAAACGCCCAGAAGGCGCTGGGCCATCTGGGCGAGTTCGCACAATCGGTGCACGTTCTGGGCTGTTATCCGCGGGGAGCTTAGGGCACGACCGCGACGGAGGCAACGGTGCGTGGGCCCATGCGGAGCTGGTTGACCACCTTGCCCTGCGGGTCCACTTCCAATAGCCGGCGGCCGGTGTAATCGGAGATGAACAGGTTCCCGTTCGGGAACTGATCGTGGCCGCTGGTCCAACCCATTTGAATATCCATCTTGGCGCCCGCGATGGAGCGTACCACTTCGCCCTTCGGGTTCACTTCGACGAGCTCGCCGGGGTCGGAGATCGTCATGCGGGTGTTGCCGTTGGGGAGACGCCAGGCCTGGTAGAGACGCCGCTTTGACAGGTCGCCCGGCGCCTGCCAGCTCCAGATGATCTTGCCGGCTTTGTCGACTTCGATTACCTTGGCGATGGCTTCGATGCAGATGAGCGTGGTGCCGGCGTCGGTCCTTTTGGAGTTGCGCATGCGCATGTTGGCGATGTCTTCGCTGGCGTACTGCCATACGGTCTTGCCGGCTTTGTCGACTTCGATGACGCGGCCCGCTTTTGCGTCGCCGATCAGCGTGTTGCCGTTGGCAAGGCGCTGGGCGGCGAGAGGATGATCGAGTCCATCGCAACATTCCCACACACGTTTGCCGGCGGCGTCCACTTCCACCACCTTATGTTCCGGGGCGATGGTGAAGAGCACGTGGCCGTTCGGTAGCGGCTGCACGTCGTGGCCGCGGCCGTTGGGGTAGCGGGCAAGCTCCTGGCCCGACGGCCAGTTCATGAGGACGATTTCGCCCTTGGTGCCGTGGTCGGAGATCAGGACTTTGCGCTGGTCGCGGATGCGGAGGTGCTTATCGAAGAAGGCGAACAGCGCGGCTTCGGCCTTCTCGGCGTCGGCTCCTTTGAAGCCGTGGCCGGCGCCGGGGAGCGTCAGCAGTTCGGCGTGCGCACCCATGGATTGGAGGCGATCCGTTAGCCAAACCGACTGGGCGTGCTCCACGTACTTATCTTCCGTTCCGTGGACCGACAAGAGCGGCGCGGCGAGCGGGTTCGCGTAATTCAGAGGGCTCGAAATCTGGTGATACTTCTTTTCATGCTCCAGGTCCCCGCCGAGCCACAGCGGCAGCACCAGGTGGGCGTCGACGCTTTTGCCGTAGGACTTTGTGAAATCCGTCGGGCCGTAGTAGTTCACCACCGCCTGCACTTTGGCGGATTGATCGAGATTCGGGCCGTAACCGTCGAAGGCTTTGTTATCGCCAGTGAGGCCGAGCATCAACACGAGGTGCCCGCCGGCTGAGCCGCCGGTGGCGCCGATGTGATCGGCATCGATGGAATACTTCTTGGCGTTGGCGCGGAGGAAGCGAACGGCGGCCTTCACATCTTCGACAGCGGCCGGAAACTGGTGGCGCGGGGCGAGGCGGTAGCTGGCGGTGGCGGCGATGTAACCGCGCTGCGCCAACTTAATCGCCAAAGCGTGATAGCCCGCGCGTGAGCCGGCGCGGAACCCGCCACCGTGAATGCAGAGCACGGCGGGCTGGGCGCCGGTGACGTTTTTGGGCCGGAAGATATCCATGGCCACACGTTCGCCAACGCGCGAATATTCGACGTCAAAATCGGCCTGCACGTCTGCCGGAACATCGGGCAGTTTCGCTTGGGAGAACGCGCACAGGGCGGCTGTAAATAAGAAGACAAGCTTTCGCATCACACGAAAGCCTATCATCATTTGCTGGTTGAACGGGCTATGCGAACAGGTCGGTGACGACTTTTCCCTTAACCAGTTCGCGCGGCTGATTCAGGTGGTTGCGGATCTCCATCTCCGGATCGATGCCGAGGGCGTAGTAGAGCGTCGCCAACAGGTCGTTCGGGTGCACCGGTTTTTCTTTCGGCGAGGAGGCCGTGGCGTCGGATTCGCCATACTGCACACCGCGCCCGATGCCGGCTCCGGCGACGACGGCGCTGTAGCAATACGGCCAGTGATCGCGCCCGTCCGGCGAATTGGAATTGCCGGAAGTCGAGACGCCCATGCGCGGGCTGCGGCCGAATTCGCCCACAGCGACGACGAGCGTTTCCTTCAACAGGCCGCGCTGGTCCATGTCTTCGAGCAGGGCCGATAGAGACCGGTCGAGCTTCGGACAATGGAGATTTTTCAACGGGCCGAAGTTGGCCGCGTGGGTATCCCAGGCCGTCTTTTCCGGATCGCCGTTGGCGACACTGGGCCAATTCACCTGAACGAACTTCGTGCCGGCTTCGATGAGGCGGCGGGCCATGAGCGTCGATTGACCGAACGTGTGCAGGCCATAGCGTTCGCGCATCTTCTCGGACTCTTTGGTCAAGTCCATAGCGTCGCGTGCTTTGCCGCTGAGGACGAGATCGTATGCCTTGCCGTAGTATTCGTCGACGGCCGAGGCGTTCAACGCTTTTTCGAGTTCGGGCATCGATTCGTTGATGCCCTTCAGCAGTTCAAAGCGATCCTTCAGGCGTTCAGCCGGGATCTCCTTGCGCAGGCTCAAGTCTTCCAACTTGATGGCCTCTGCGGGGTCCTGATACATGCGGTAGGGATCGTAGGCCTTACCCAGAAAGCCGGCCGCGCCGCCCTTGCCGATGATGCCCGATTCCTGCAGCGGACGCGGCAGTTCGACGAACGGCAGCACCGGTTCCTGCATCTTAATCATCTTCGAGATGTGGCTGCCGGCGGTGGGGAAATCGGCCGCGTTCGGCGGTTCCAACTGGCCCGACGGGGAGACCTTATCCGGCGGATAGCCGGTGAGCATCTGGTAGATCGCCGCAGTGTGGTTGAACAAGCCGTTGGGCGTGTAGCTCATGGAGCGAATGAGCGTGGCTTTATCGAGGGCGTTGGCCATCATCGGCATGTGCTCGCCGATCCACGTGCCGGGGATTTTGGTTTTGATCGGCTTGAATTCGCCGCGGATGTTCGACGGCGCGTTGGGCTTGGGATCCCAGATATCGATGTGGCTGGGGCCGCCCTGGAGGAAGATCATAATGACGTTTTTCGCGTTGCCGAAGCCGCGCGCGCCCTTGAACTTATCCGCCAGATTCGCTGCCTTCGCCGACTGCTGCGAGAGGAAGAAGCCGGGCAGGTGGAGCCCTGCCAAGCCGAGCGAGCCGATGCGCATCAACTCGCGGCGCGTGGGACCTTCACACGTTTGGCCGGGACGGCCGGGGATGTTGAACATTGCTTGATTCCTCTTAGTAAATGTACAGGAAGCCCTTGCTGTTTAGCAGAGCCCACATTAGATCTTGTGCGCGGACGGCACGGGCGCCGCCGGCGAGATATTTCTGGCCACGTTCCGATTCTGCCTTATTTGGCAGGCGGGAGAGCGCGGAAAGGTAAAGCTCTTCGACAACGGCGGCGTCGGACTTGCCGCCCAGGATGAGTTTCGCGACGCGGCCCTTGGGGTCGGCCACGGCGTCGGAGATGGTGCGGCCGTTGACCAGATTGAGTGCCTGCGGCAGTGACAGATCGACGCGGCGTTCGCATTCGCAGGCCGATTCGCGTGAGGGGCGGCCGAAGAGGTCGAGGAACCCGTCCTTGCCCACGTGCGGGTCGGGCAGTTGGGTGGCGCTGGTATCTTCGGGAACTTCGGGGAAGTTCGGGCGGGCTCCAGCGGCGGAGGCGACGGCGTCCATCAAGGCTTCGGCGCCCATGCGGCGCGGGGCGGCGTGGGAGAAGTTGTCGGCATCCTTTTCGTTCCATTCGTTGGGGGTGATCGCCGCTTGATAAGAGCGGGAATTGACGATGGTCCGCATCAGGTGCTGCATGTCGAAGTTGTGGTCGGTGAGATCCTTTGTCAGTGCGTCGAGCAACGCCGGATTGACGGGGGGATTGGACGCGCGGATATCGTCGACCGGATCGATAATTCCCTTGCCGTAGAAGTAGCTCCAAACGCGGTTGGCGATGGCTTTGGCGAAGAAGGGATTCTGCTTTGAGGCGAGCCAGGTGGCGAGCGCGTCGCGGCGGCGGTCGTCATTCGGAATCGGCACCGGTGTGGTGGATGCAACCAGGAATTCGGGCTTCACCACGCGGCTATCCTTCGGGTGCTTCATCTCATAATCGGTACGTTGATCGTAGATGATCTCTTCGCCGATTTCGTAGCCGGAACGCAGGCCAACGGCGCTGAAGAATGCTGACATCTGGTAGTACTGATTCTGCGTCCAGCGTTCGAAAGGATGATCGTGGCACTGCGCGCACACCATGCGGACGCCCAGGAAGACCTGCGTCGTCTTCTCCATGGTCGGCTTCGGTTCGCGGGTGATGCGGTAGAAGTTGGCGGCCGGGTCCTCGTAGCTGGAGCCGCGGCTGGTGAGCAGTTCGCGCACCATTTTGTCGTAGGGCTTGTTGGTGGCGATGGAATCGCGGATCCATTCGCGGAAGGCGAAGGTGCCTTTTTCACCGAGATATTTGCGGCTGGATTGCAGCAGGTCGCCCCACTTGATGGTCCAGTAATCGGTGTAGGCCGGGCGCGCGATGAGCTTGTCGATCATCTTGCTGCGCTTCAGCTTGGTGGGCGTCGCGTCGGCGACGAAGGCGCGTACTTCTTCGGGCGTGGGGAGTTGGCCGGTGAGGTCTAGCGTGACACGGCGGAGGAAGGTGGCGTCGTCGGCCAGACCGCTCGGTTGAATGTGCAGCTTCTGGAGTTTGGCGTCGATGTGCGTGTCGATGAAATTATTCTGCGGCAGGGCCTTCCAAACGAAGCCCGGCTTCGGGTTCAGGATGGTTAAGGGCACCGTGGCGTACTTGCCCTGGTAGCGCACCAGCATCGTGGCTTCGCCGATTCGTTCACCGGAAACTTTGGCAAGCGCGTCCACTTTGGCAACGTCGGGAACGTTTGATTCGACGGTTGCTTCGCGCGTGACGTCGCGCGTCTGGCCGTCTTTATAGCGCGCCAACACCTTCACCTGGGCCGTTTCGCCCGGCTTGGGCATGGCGATCTCTTTGGGCTGCACTTCGATGGCAGCGACGGTATCCTTCTCCGGATCCCCGAACGGCACGCCCTGGGCGATCCAGTTGTAGATCGTCTTGTAGTAGTCCGAGTTCTTGTCAAAACGCAGTCCGCCGCCGTGCGCCACCTGTTGGGTGGGCTTGGCCAGCATCAAGCTGCGACCGGGATCGGCGCGGTTGAACCGGCGGCCGGCGAGGTCGTATAGGAGGGCTTCGTAATCGAACTGCGGGTCATAACCGCGCAACGACAATTTGAAGCCGTTCTTGCCTTTGGCCGCGCCGTGGCAAGGGCCGGAGGTGCATCCGGTCTTGTTCAGGATCGGCGCCACGTCGCGTAGGAACGTGACGGCGGGCTGCGCGGAAACCGCGGCGATACTAGCGAGCAGCAGAAGGGGACGCATTCGCGTTTTTCTCCTCAGGGTCCAATACGGGCAGCGTGAACTGCTGAATTTCGGAATAGATTTCTTGTTGTTGGCCGTCGATCATGAGCCGGCCATTGATGCCGATGTCATATTTCGCTGCCAACGTGTTTCGAGTAGATGTCACCAGGAACGTCCCGGTTTTCTTGTCTTTTTCGTCGACGGCCATACCGATGATGCGGAGGTCGGCGAAGTTGGGCACGTCGACGGATACCGTTTGCGGGACGGCCTGCATGGCGTTCTTCGGCTTCCATGTCCAGCGGAAGCGGAACTCGTAACCGGCTTCTTTCTTCTCCGCCTTTTCGAGTTTCAGGTCCAATTGGGCGGCCAGGGCGGTGGAAATCGCCACCGGCAACTCGGCTCCCATCCAGGCGCCGGAGAGCGGCCGCTGCCGGTCCACCACGCCTTGCGAGGTGGCGCCGTTGACGCCGATCGTGTACCCGATGCCACGTGCGCGTCGTTCAATCGGATTGCCATCGGCACCGGTTGCCACGGCGGCAAAGGCCAATTCACTCACGTTCAACTTCACGTTGGCGTCGGCAGTCAACGTCACCATGGCGCGTCGCGAGCCCAGGCGAGGCGTCAGCGATTCCGGCGGATCGGGCGGAATCACGCCTCCGGACATGCGGATGCCATCGGGCAGGTTTAACGCCTTGATGGAGAGCGGTCCAGCGTAGCCCCGGCGGTCGACGCTGAGGTTCACCAGCGCCGTGCCGCCAGCCGGGATGTTCACCGCGGCGGTCTGGATGGTGGCCTGCATATCGTGGGCGGCCTTTGAAGCGTGCAGGCGATAGGCGTAATGTTGCCCGCCGCGGCGCGCCAGATCTTCGACCGCGATGGTGATCTGCCGCACGCCGTCCGGCGCCTTGAAATTCAGAAACGGATCGCCCGCCGTGCGGCTCGACGCCTGCACCGCGAACACGTCAACGGCGAACGGCAAATCCCCGGCGGAGGCTAGCTTCTTGCCCGTTTCGTCATAGACCGTGATGACGCCGCTGATCTTCGAAGTACCCAATTCGCGCGCCTGCAGCTCAAAAATGTACTCGTCGCCCGGCGTCACCGCGAGCGTGTATTTATCAATCTCCGCCGCCTTCGCCAGGCGTCCGTTCACCGTCAGCGGGAGCGTCAACGCGCCCGTCACCGGCTCGCTCACTTCCGGGAATTCGCCAATCGCCAGGGGCAACGGCAGGGCCGGGGAATCGGGCAGATTGACGAAAGTTTGCGGACCGTTCGCCTTGGCCAGATCGGCCTTCACCTTGGTCGCGCCGAGCGAGACTTCCACCTGTTTCCCGCGCTGGCCGCCCAATGGGTAGACCTCCGTGGGATACGAATACGCGCCGGTCTTGAGGCGGTAAAAATTCTGCGCCTGCCCGGAGAAACGCGCGTCGTGAATCTCCACATAGTAGTAGCCGGCCGCCGGGAACGTCATGTCCAAACGCGGATCCAAATTCAACAACGGCGCATCTTCGCTGCGCGCGATTTGCTTGCCGTTGCCGTCCATTACGCGGATCACCGGATCGATCGCGGACCCGGCCCGGCGTGCGTCTACTTCGAACACCCGCCGTTCACCGGCCTTCACCTGCAGCCGGTAGACATCCCGTTCGGCGCCACGCAGCGTGCCATTCAGCGTAATGCCGGTCGTCGGCAACGACTGAGCCTTTTCAATCGAATCGTTCGAGTGCGCCATGCCGCCGGGCTGCGACTCTTCCTCATTGATCTCCGGAAACGCGCCAACACTAAACAGAAGTATGTTCGACAGCCCATCGCCGGACTGCACGCGTATCGGATAGACGCCCACTTCCAGCTCGCCCTTTGGCTCCACCAGGAACGTGGCGTAACGTCCTTCTGCCATTCCGGCAGGCGGCGCCATCGGCGTGAAAGTCGCCGGCATCGCCGAGACAATCCGCGCCCCCTCGCCCAGATTCTGGCCCGCAATGGTCAGCGTAAACGGTCGGCCCTTTTGCGCCCCACGCGGTTGCAACTCCGTGATCGACGGCGGCGCCGCGGCCAGGCCGAGCGCCATTCCCAAATAGATGAAGATCCTCACTTCGCCCCTCCCGCGGGTGTCCCGGCCGAAAGCGGCGCGGGGATGAAGCTCGATAACAGATTGCAGTTCGCCGCATCGTAAATGCGGATTTTGCCGTCAAAACCGCCGGTCGCCAACTTCTTCCCATCCGGCGAAAACGCGGCGGCATAAATGCCGGCCGAGTGGCCTTTGCATTGGGCGGAGAGCTTGCCGGTCTCGGCGTCGTAGATGTTAACGCTCGGCGCGATGCCCGCGACAGCGATGCGCGTGGCGTCCGAGGACCAATCGAGCGAAAAGATCGGCCCGTCCTGGCGGTCCAGCTTGCGGATGAGCGTGGTGTCATCGGCAATCTTCATATTCTTCGGACGGTCCATGTTGTACACGTACGGGTACCGGTCTTCACCGCCGATTACGACCACGTCCTTCTTCGGATGCCGTGCGATAGAGGTCAATTC
>CANIFK010000036.1 GCA_947466555.1 Acidobacteriota bacterium
AGTTGGAGCCAATCTTTTTTGTCCGCGTTTTTGTTTTCGGCGGAGCAGAGCGTGGCCAGCAACAGGGCCAGTGCGACGGGGCGAAAGAGCATCTAATTACGGTATCGCAAACACGCGGCGCGGGTTGAGGGCGAAGGGCGCGACGATGCCGAAGGTGTTCGAGAGCGGCAGGTGTTCTTCGGCGAGGGGGAAGCCGAGGGTGTCGTGGGCGAAGGCGCGGCGGGCCTGGATGCGTTGCCAGGTGTCGGGAAATTGAGTGGCGAGATCGGCGCGGAGTTCGAGATCGGCAATGGCCAGGCCGTCTTCCATTCGAGTGGAAAAATAGACGGGATTGCCGGGAATTACGTCGGTTTGGAAGACCATGCCGGATTGGATGGGCTCGGTGGAATCGGCGTAGATGGGGGAACTCAGCCATTCGTCGAGATGGATGAGATGGCCGGCGTTGAGGAAGATGCCGTACTTATCGAATGGCAGGCGGCGCTGGATGAGCGCGTGGAGCGTGCCGCCGGTGGCGCCGATGTGGAGATTGGCGAGCCAGGCGCCCATGGCGTCCATGTAGGGGCCGGCGAAGTTGGGCACGTAGTCGCGGGCGGCGATGGGGAGATCGGCTTCCGATTCGGCGACCCAGCCGGCGCGGCAGATGTTGGCGCCCCAGTAGGCGATGTTGGCCGACCATGGATAACCGCGGCGGAACGTCTCGCCGCTGGCGCTGGCGAGGCTGATGCGATTCGGCCCGGTTTTGCAGGTGATATGGCAGGAAAGCGGCAGGCCGTCGTAGCCGGCTTGTGCGATCAGTTCCTGGTCCGTCATGCCTTCGCGGAGCGCGAACTGCAGGCGGCGCATGGCTTCGGAGGCCTTGTGATTGGTGTATTCGAAGAAGGCGATTTCCGAGGCCGTGCAGATGGCGCGGAGGCGGACAATGAGTTCCGTCGCGTTGGTGACGCGAGTGTGGCCGGCGAGGCGGCGGAGCGTGTCGATGAGGTAGGAGGGGAGGTCGCTGGCGAATGGGTCACCGTAGTGTTTCCAGCCGACGCAGCCGATGCGGCTGTTGGCGTCGATGCGTTCGGCGTGGAGGATGTCGTCGAGGGTGCGGCTGGCGTCGCGGGGTTGATCGAGGAGGGAGAAGGGCTGGTAGCGTTCGGCGCGGAGCTGGCCGGACTTACGAAGAGGGCTGATGGGCAGGTACGACATGCACTCGTTACCGGCGAGCAGGAGCGGAGTGTTGTCGTGGGAGAGGATCAGCAGGGCTTCTTCGAAGCGGGGGTCGAAATTGGTGAGCCAGGCGACGTTGGCGAAGTGTTCGCGATCGGCGTAGAGGACCAGATGGGTGAGGCCGCGGGCGACCATGGCGGTGCGAACGCGGTCGATACGCGCTTGCAGTTCGGCGGCGGTGACGGGCGGGCGAACGGGTTCGGGCCCGAAGTGCGGCCAGTCGAGTTCGATCAGCCGCGCCATGGATTAGAGCTCCACGAGGATCTTGCTGATGGAGGCGGGGGCGGCGTACCAGTCCTGCAGGGCCTGTGGCACCTGGTCGAGGGAAACGACGCGGGAGACCATCTCTTCGAGCGGGAATTTTGTTTCGCTCAACATGCGGATGACGCCTTCGAAATCCTCCGGCAGCGCGTTGCGGGAGCCGAGGATATCGAGCTCCTTCTGCACGAAGAGGCGGGTGTCATAGTGCACCTCATCCTTGGCGTAGCCGATGTAGACGACGCGGCCGGTGAAGGCGACGAGTTCGACGGCGAGACGGAACGTTTCCGGGGTGCCGATGGCTTCGATGACGACGTCGGGGCCAAGGCCTTCGGTGAGCGACTGGAGACGTTCGGCGAGATTTTGGGTCTTGCTGTTGATGCCGACATGGGCGCCGGCGCGCTGGGCGAGGGCGAGTTTGCGGTCGTCGACATCGACCGCGATGACGGTGGCGCCGTGGAACGCAGCGGCGGCGATGGCGCCGAGGCCGACGGCACCGCAGCCCAGCACCATGACCTGATCGGTGGGGGAGACGCGTCCGCGGCGGGCGGCGTGGTAGCCAACGGTGAGCGGTTCAACCAGGCTGAGATCGCGCAACTGCAGGCGTTCGGCGATGATCAGCTTTTGGTACGGAACGGTGATGAAGTCTGTCATCGCGCCGTCGCGCTGCACGCCGAGCGTCTGATTGAATTTGCACGCGTTCGGACGTTCACGCAGGCAGGAGGCGCATTTTCCGCAATTGGTGTAGGGGGAAAGCGTGACGGCGAGGCCGGGTTGATACTTTTCCGGAACACCTTCGCCTACGGCTTCGATCGTCGCGGCAATCTCGTGACCAGGGATGCGCGGGTAAGCAACGAGTGGGTTCTTGCCGCGGAAACTGCTGAGATCCGACCCGCACATGCCAACAAAGCGCACCCGAAGTAACACTTCTCCAGCGTTCAGGTTCGGGGCTTCCACTTCTCCAACTTCCGCTTCCAGTGGTTTCCGAATGTAGAGTGCTCGCATAAAGGGTCTCCAGATGATTCTAATGGGGCAGGGCCGGGCGCGTCCATCGCAATCGCACGGAAAGGCGAACGGAGGGAGGAATTTAGCATACAATTGCCGGGTACATGACTTCGACAACGAATCGCTGGCGACTGGCCGGCGCCGCCGTACTAATGCAGGTTTGCCTTGGGATTATCTATGCGTGGTCCGTGTTTCGCGGGCCGCTGGAGCAGCACTATGGGTGGTCAAAAACCGAATCCATCGCGCCGTATCGCTGGTCAATTTTGTTTTTCACGCTGGCGATGATTGTGGCCGGTTTCTGGCAGGACAAGAAGGGGCCTCGATTGGTGGGCAGCGTGGGCGGGCTGTTATTGGGCGCCGGGTGCCTGCTGGCGGCTTTCATTGGCGACACACCAATGGGCTTGAATGTAGCCTACGGCGTGGTGGCCGGATTGGGCGTTGGCTTCGCATATGTGACTCCAATTGCGACCTGCGTGAAGTGGTTTCCGGACAAGCGGGGGTTTGTAGTGGGCATGGCGGTAATGGGGTTTGGCATCGGGTCGCTGGTGTTTGCGCCATTGCTGGAAGCCCTGTTGGGCAAGGACCCGGCGCAGTATGCGGTGACGCTGCCGCGGACGTTTCTGATCCTTTCGGCGATCTTCTTCGTGGTCGTGATCGGCTGCGCGCAGATGTACAAAGTGCCGCCGGCGGGATGGAAGCCGGAAGGCTGGACGGCGCCGGTAGCGGCACAGGGAACGCGCGTCGACTACACGCCGGGCGAGATGCTGCGGACTTGGCAGTTCTGGATATTGTGGCTGGTGTACTTCCTGGGGAGCTCGATCGGGCTGACGGCGATCGGCGAATCGGCACCGTTGGTGAAAGAGTTGGCCGGGAGCGCCGCGGTGATGACGGGGGGCGTGGCGTTGGGCGTGATGTCGCTGTTTAACGGCGTGGGGCGGCTGATCTGGGGAACAGCGTCCGACAAGATGGGGAAGCAAAAAGTGGTGTACACGATGTTCGCCTTGTCGGCGTTGACGTGTGCGCTGTTACTTCCGGGAACGACCGATTTCTGGCGTGTTCTGGCGGGTATCTGCGTCGTTGGATTCTGCTACGGCGGGTATCTAGCGCTGATGCCTTCGCTGACGGCCGAGTATTATGGCGCGAAGAACATCGGCGCAAACTACGGGCTGTTGTTCACGGCATGGGGTGCGGCTGGATTTACGATTCCGCGCTACATCGCCACCATTCTGGAAACGAAGAAGAAGATGGGCCAGGTGGGCGCCGGATACGACCAGATGTTCTATACATTGGCAGGACTGGCCGCGGCCGGGCTGCTGATCAACTATTTCCTGCAGAAACCAACAAATTCCAGCGCGGCGTGAGACGAATTCGCTCGAAAATGCACTATTCCAATGAGTGCTTTCGAAGATCACAATCGTTCCCCTGTACTGGCTGCTGTTCGCAGCCGAAGTGTGTGTCGTCGTCTGGTTGGGGCGGCGCGCGCAATTTGTAGCTGGCCACAGCGCTGGCGATGGCCCGATCCTGGTCGCGCTGGCGATCACGATGAGCCTGCTGCTGGCCGTTGACGCTGCAGTGTTTCACTTCACCGAGGACAGGCGCATCCGGCAGGTTGCGTTGGGCGCGCTGCTGGTGCCAACGGTCCTGCCGGCGGCGCGAATGTTAGCTGGTTAGAAGGACAGGCCGCGGAGATAGCCGATGCTGGAGCGGATGCTGTCGAGCGGATCGCCCGGCGTGGAATCCTGTTCGATGAAGTAATGATCGATCTTCGATTCGCGCGCGGCGGTGAGGATCGCCGGCCAATCGAGGGTTCCGAGGCCCACTTCCTTGAACGCGGTGGGCGGCATGGAGAATTCAGCCGTCTTCCGCGGCGCCGACGCGGCCACGTCCTTCAAGTGCAACGACCCGACGCGCCCTTTCCACTTCCGCAGCAACTGGACCGGATCGTCACCGCCAATGGCGACCCAGAACACGTCCATCTCCAGGCGGGCGTGCGGGTGGAGTTCCTTGTGGAGCCGGTCGATGAAGCGTGCACCCGGCTCGCCTTCGAACTCGAAGGCGTGGTTGTGATAGTAAAATCCGATGCCGGCGCGCCGGCAGATTTCGGCGGCTTCGTTGAGCTTGGCGATGGAGTTGGCGCGTTCTCCGGGCAGCAGGTAGCTTACGCCGACGCGCCGCACACCGTGCGCCTTGGCCAGGCGAATCAACTCCGGCAACTCCTGCCGCGGTGGCGGCGTGGCCGGCATTTTCAACTTCATGCGCGTTGCCATCTGCGCCATAAATGCTTGCCATTCGTCCCAGGCACCAGTGATGACGGGAGCATCGACAAACATGTGCATCGGCCGCAGCCCTGCGGATTTGATGAAGGCGGCGTGGTTGGCGAGTTGATCCGGCCGCACTTCGAGCTCCTTGATCCCGGCGGCGGCGAGAGCCTTGTAGGTCTCTTCCGGCTTGGTGGCTAAGGGAGTACGAACGGTGTACAGGCTTAGCCCCAGCGTTTGAGAAAAGCGCGAGGCGGCGAGGGCGTAGAGGAATTTGCGACGGAGCATTTCAGCCCCTTAGCGTATCGCACCGCTGTTAGGCGATGCGCGGGGCGGCGTTGATAACGGCTTGTTCAAACGCATCCAGCGCGTCGACGAAGAAGTGATCCTTCGACTCGATGAACACCAACTCCGGCGGACCGTCCAACTCGGCGACCACCGCTGCCAGCTCGTCCTTCGGGCCGAACTCGTCGTTCGTGGAATGGATGAACGTGCGCGAAACGGAGCACGGATCCAAGTAGGAGCGATCCTTGTAGACCGTCGGGAAGCCAGCGGCGATGACCTTCTTCAGGTCGGGCCGTTGGGCGCCGATCCGTAGCGCAATGCGAGAGCCAAACGAGAAACCCGCAATCATCGCCGGCAGGTGCGGATAGCGCGAACGCAACCACTCGAGACAAGCCCGCGCGTCCTCCGTCTCACCGACGCCGTGATCGTAGACACCCTCGCTCAGGTTCACACCGCGGTAGTTAAACCGCAGCACCACAGCGCCCGCCTTCCGCAGGCCACGGGCGAGGCGATAGACCACCTTGTTGTGCATCGTACCGCCGTGCTGCGGGTGCGGATGGCACACCAGCGCGGCAAAGCGCGGCGCGCCTTCCTCCGGTTCCTCCAGCAGCGCTTCCAACTTCCCGGCCGGGCCGGCGATGAGAGGGCTTTCGATCTTCCGCGGCACGGCTAGTTCGACCGGTAGTTGGTGAACTGCATGTCGATGCCGAAATCCTGGTTGCGCAGCAGCGCGATGACTTCCTGCAGGATGTCGCGGTCCTTCGCCGACACGCGCACCAGATCGCCCTGGATCGCCGCCTGCGCCTTCTTCTTGCTGTCTTTGATGACGCGGACGATGTCTTTGGCCTTCTCCATGGGAATCCCCTGCTGGAGCGTGATCTCCTGACGGACGGAGCCGCCGGAGCCCTGGATCAACGTGCCGTATTGCAGGCCCTTGATCGGCACATTCCGCTTCACCAGTTTCGACTGCAGGATTTCGATAACCGCCTTCAGCTTGAAATCGTCGGCGGAGGCGAGCAGGATCTTGTTGTCCTTTTCCTTCAGTTCGATGGTCGACTTGGAGTCCTTCAAATCGTAACGGGTAATGACCTCCTTCAACGCCTGCGCAATGGCGTTGCTCACTTCGGGAAGTTCAATTTTCGAGACGATGTCAAAACTGTTATCAGGCATACGGTTCTACTTACTATCCAACGCGCGAAGGACCTGCTGTGTCAACTCGTCGATCAACCGCGGCATGGCGGCGTCGAGCGCGAGAGTCACTGCGGCGCGCACTCGTTCCTGTTCGGAAACGGCAACTGGCGCGGCCGGGGACGGGATCGGATCGGGGTCGGACTCGAGCGTGGGCTTCACGCCCAACGGCGCCAACTGGGGTGCAGGCGCGGCGACGACGGGAACAGGCTTCGCCGGGACCGGCACGGCATCGGCTTCGGGGTCCACGGCGAACTCCGGCTCCGGTTCCGCGGATACGGCGCCGCTGACAAACTTCGGTTCTTCGCCGGGCGGCGGAGGCGGCGGACCAGCCGGGCGCAGTTCACGCAGTTCGGCGGCCTTCACCGACAACGGTCCAACTAGAGACAACAGCGCCTTCGATTCAAACGGCTTGTGAATCATGCCGTCCGCGCCGGCTTCGCGCGCCAATTTTTCGTCCACCGGTTCCGCCACGCTGCCGGTTAGCAGCACCGCGGCGTGCCGATAAAACGAAGACCCCTTGACGAACTTGGTGATCTCGTAACCGCTGCGCATGGGCAGATTGGCGTCCAGGATCAGGATGTCAGGGTCGACATCGGGAAGGCGAACAAACACGGTGTCACCATCGGTGATGGTGACCACTTCGTGGCCCTCATCCCGCAACAGCCGTTCTCCCATCCGCTGTGCGTGCGGACTATCGTCCGCCAGCAAAATGCGGCTCATTTTCCGCTGCTCTTCGGGGGCTTCGGGGTCTTCACCTTTTTACCCTTGATCGGCTGGCGGTTGCTCGGCAGGCTCTGTTGCGTGGTTTCCGCGGCGGGCGCGGCGGCAGGGGTGGCTGCGGCTGCGGGCGCTTCTTCCTTCTTCTCAGGCGTGGCAGCGGGTTTCTCGGGCGTTCCGGCGGCGGCGGCCTTGTTCTGCACGCTCATACGATCATCCGGCTTCTTGTCCAAGTCGCTCGGCCCAGTGATCACGGTGCCGCCCAGATCGTTCACGCCGCCCGGCACACCGGCCGGAACAGGCACGCTGACGGGGATCGACGGCCGAAGCGAGGTCATCGCCGGAGCGCCGCTCTTGGCCGCTGCCGTCATGTCGGGAGACTTCTTAAAGATCGCCCAGAAGTCGTGCATCATGCCGGTCTTCGTCTTGTTTTCCAGCTCGTACTTCATGCGCGCCACAGCGACGGGATCGGCCTCCGGAACTTCGGCTTCCATTTCCTTCAAGCGCTTCTTGGCGGGGTCGACATACGAAGAAAGCGGATAGTCCTTGACCAGACGCTGATACGACTTCACCGACTGCGGCTTGAAGCGCGCACCCATCTTGTCGTAGGCGCCGCCCAACATCCACAGCGCCTCATCGGCCGCCGAATAGATCGGGAACTGATCGACAATCCCTTGCAGACGGTTCGCCGCCGCCGGGTTCGACCCCTTGCTGAAGTAGAAACGCGCTGCGCGCATCTCGCCCTCCGCTTCCACTTCCTGAATATTGCGCAGCAACTGCTGCACGCGCGGCGCGAACTTGGAATTCGGCCACTGGACCAGCAACTGGCGGCACTCATCTTCGGCGCGGAAAGCGTGCTTGTTGTCGCGATCCGGCTTCTCCATCTGGCGCAGGTGGATCGTGCAAACTTTCTCCTGCGCTTCGGCGGACTCTTCCATGGTCGGGTAGAACAGAATGAAGTCCTTGTATTCGGCTTCGGCCTGCGCCAACCCGTGGGAGCCGCTTTCACGCATCCAGCTGTCGGCGATCGCCAGCTTCGCCTTCGCCAGGAATTCGCTGGTGTCGTAGGTGTTGATGAGCGTGTTCAACGTCAGCCGGGCCACTTCGTAGCGGCCGCGTTCGATGTCGGCCACGGCCTTGTCGAAGAGAACTTTATCGGGCTGCTGCGTGTCTTTGCCGATCGGGTTTTCATACTTCTTCTTCCGGAAACAACCGGTGAGCGAGGTCATCGCCACCACCGTCGCCAGCGTCAACACACAAATTTTGCTCTTCACGATCATGTAAACAACAGCTCCCTTACGCAATTTGTTGCAGGCCCATTTGCGCGGTCTCACGCAGAGCCACCAAGGCAGCGCCAGGGTCGGGCGCGCCAAAAACACTATTCCCGGCTACCAACCACTCGGCGCCGGCCCGTACGGCATCGGCCGCGTTCGACGCGCCGATCCCGCCATCAATCTCAATTTTGAAAGACAGCCCCAAGCGGTGCCGCCGCTCGGCTAACTGCCGAACCTTGTTCAACGAATTCTGTAAGAACTTCTGGCCGCCGAAGCCCGGGTTCACCGACATGATCAACACGAAGTCGACGACGTCCAACACCTCGTCCAGCGTCGACACCGGCGTCGATGGATTCAGCACCACACCGGCCAACGCGCCTTCAGACTGAATCAGCCGCAGCGTTCGGTCCAGATGCGGGCACGCTTCCTGATGCACCGACACGCTGTCGGCGCCCGCTTCAACAAACACCGGCACGAATGCGTCCGGGTTGGTGATCATCAAATGGACGTCCAGGTGCGCCCGCGTGATCTTGCGAATCGACTGCAGCACCGGCGTGCCCATCGTTAAATTGGGTACGAAATGGCCGTCCATCACATCGAAATGCAGCATGGTGGCGCCCGCCGCCTCTACTTCCGCGATGTGAGCCCCTAGCCGGGCGAAGTCCGCCGACAGCAAAGATGGCAGTATTTCAATCATTTGGACGCTATCTGTCATGCTAACACGGCGTGGAAAAACCCGTCCCCGGCTTCACGGCCCGGCAAACGGTAGCCCTGCTCCTGCACGCGACCGGCGAATTGGCTGACAACCTCTTCATTTTCCTCACGTTCCAACGAACATGTCGCATAAACCAGCCTTCCGCCCGGCGCCAGCACATCCAGCGCCGAACGAAGAATTTGCAACTGTCGCTCTGCTTGACGCGCGAACTCCTCTGGAGTGACGCGCCACTTGATCTCCGGGTTTCGTCCAAGCGTGCCGGTGCCCGAACAGGGCGCGTCTACCAGAATCCGGTCGAACACAGGGCGAAAGGGCAACGGTTGCGACGCATCCAGTTGCACCCGCCGCGTTACCGGGATCGCCGCCAACCGCTTGCGCGAGCGGTCGCAGGCCACCGGTACCGCACCGCACTCGGCGGCCTGCAGGGTCTTGTTTCCCGGCGCAGCGCAGACGTCCAGGAATCGATGATGTGCCTCTAAACGCAGCAGCGGCACGATCTGCTGCGCACCGATATCCATCTGCCGCTCCCCGCGCACATGGGCTGGCGGCTTATTCAGGAAGTACAGCGCCGCGGCCTGCGCCGCCGCCGCGCCAAACTGCGACTCCCATTTCGCCAGCAGCCACTCGGGCATCGCCAGCGACACGGCATCGTTCGGATACGGCACCGGGTCCCGATTCACCTTCCGCAGTACAGCATTGACGAACCCCACAGCCGACGCTTTCCGCGCCCGCTTCACCAGATCGACGCTGGTCGAAACCGCCGCGTGGGGCGGCACCCGATCCAGGTAACGGATTTGGTAAATCCCCAGCCGCAACGCGTTGCGGACCTCCTTATCCAATTTCCCGGTCTTTCCGGAATAGTGACTAATGAGATAGTCCAGCTGCCCGCGGTGTCGCAGCACACCGAATACTAACTCATTCGCCAGATTCGCCTCCTGCGGCTCCAAAGATCTGGCCCGCAACAGATCATCAGCGAATCCGCCGTGCTCCACGGCGTCCAGAACATCGAAGGCAAAACTTCGGGCATTGAGCGGCATACGAGTAAGAATCTAAAGTAGCGCAACCCTGGAGGCATCCGCGCGGCGTACAATACGGAAGTGCAGCCGTCACGGGTCACCGTCGTTATTCCTACGCTCTCCGCCGGGCCGGCGTTGTGGGAATGTGTCGAAAGCCTGCACCGGCAAACGTTCCGGGATTTTCGCATTGTGATCGTCGATAACAGCGGCAGCCGACTCGTGGACACCACCTGGCCACGGGAATCCTCGCGCGCCAATGTATCGATCCTTCATCCAGGCCACAACGTCGGCTTCGGCTCCGCCGTGAATCTGGCCGCCCGGGAGGCGCCCGCTGACTACGTTGCCGTCCTCAACGATGACGCCACCGCCGAATCCACCTGGCTCCAGGAACTGACCGCCACGCTCGACGCCCATCCGCACGCCGGCTCCGCAGCCTCGCAGGTCCGCTTTCACGGCGTCACCCCGTCCACGCTGGATTCGGCTGCGATGCTGATCGCCGCCGACGGAACCAGCAAACAGCGGGGCCATGGTGCGCCGCCCGCCCAATTTCCGGACGCCGAAGAGGTACTGCTCGCCAGCGGGTCGGCAGCGATTTATCGAAGCGCCATGCTCGCCGAAACCGGCGGTTTCGACGACGACTTTTTTCTCTACTGCGAAGACACCGATCTCGGCCTTCGCGCCCGCTGGGCCGGTTGGACGTGCCGCTATGTGCCCACCGCCGTTGTCTATCACCGCTACTCCCACTCGGCCGGGCGCGCCTCCCGGCTGAAGGCTTATTTCGTCGAACGCAACCGGCTCCTTCTCATCCTGAAGACGTTCCCCGGCCTCCGCCTGGTCAAAGCGCTCTTCGCCACGCCCATCCGCTACCTGCATCATTTCCTCGCCATGCGCCGCGGACAGGGCGCGGCGGCGCAATTCCGGAAGGATGGCGAAAGTGCCTGGACACTGGTCGCCTGCGTTCTCCGCGCCCATGTTTCGGCGCTCTCCATGCTGCCGCGCGCCTGGCGCCAGCGCCGCGAAATCCGACGCACCGCGAAGCTTACAAGCACCGAATTCCAGAACACGTTGGATCGGTTCTCCATCTCTCTCCGGCAGGTGGCCGAACTGTGATCGCCGCTACCGGTAAGCACCCCCTGATGATCCTCATTCCGGCGTTCAATGAGGAAGGCGCCATCGCTACGGTGATCGGCGAGCTGCGCGAACAGCATCCGGAACTGCCAATCCTCGTCGTCGACGACTGCTCCGCCGACGGCACCCGCACGGTCGCCCTGGAAGCCGGTGCCGACGTCATCACCGTGCCCTATCACCTCGGGCTCGGTGGCTGCGTGCAGGCCGGCTACCGCCTCGCCTTCGACCTCGGCTTTCAATACGTCATTCGGCTCGACGGCGATGGCCAGCACGACCCGGCCTACGTCGGCCTCATCCGCGACACCCTCCTGACCAGCGGGGCCCAGATGGTGATCGGCTCCCGTTACGTCAACGGCGATGGCAAACACACCTCGTTCGCCCGCGGGATCGGCATTGTCTTCTTCCGCTGGTTCCTCGCGCTCATCCTCCGCAAAGAGGTGCACGACCCCACCTCCGGCTACGTTGGCGTCAATCGCCAGGCGCTGGAAGTCTTCGCCCGCAGCTTTCCTTTGGAGTATCCGGAGATCGAAGCCCTCGTCGTACTGCAGCGCCTGACGTTCCGCTTCGAAGAGGTGCCCGTCAAGATGCGGGCCCGCATGGCCGGCGTGTCGACAATTACCGCCGTGCGCTCGTTCTACTATGTCCTGCACGTCCTACTGGGCGTGCTCGTCAATATCCTCAAGTATCAAGGGAGCAAGCGCCGGCTTTAACTGCTATGGATCGCCTCCTGTCCATCATCGCCGGCGTCAGCATCCTGCTCATCGGCGTCGTGTTGCTCAATATCCGCCGCGCGCACATCCGCGTCGAATACTCCGTCAGTTGGCTGGGCGCGGCGGCCTCCATGTTGGCCCTGTCCCAGAGCCCCTGGCTGCTCACCCAATTAGGCCATCTGATCGGAGTCAACAACCAGCCCATCGCGCTCCTCCTCGTCGTCGGAGCCTTGTTTCTCATCGTCTTCTTCCGCTTCTCGGTCATCATCTCCGAGCTGAAAGACGCCAACATCGCGCTCACCCAAAAGGTGGCCATTCTCGAATACCAACTCAACGCAATCCATGAAAAGCTCCAAGCGCCCAGCCGAAAATAAACCGGTCGCCACCGATTCTCCCGCCTCCTTCGCCCAGGCCCGATGGCCCATGCTGCTCGGCCTGTTTCTATTCGCCTTCGTCCTGCTCGAAGTCTACCGGCCAGCACTCAGCGGCCCCTTCCTGTTCGACGATGTGTACCTCCCGTTCATGATCCCCAACTTCGCGCAAAACCCGCTGCGCGACTGGGTGCAGGGCGTCCGTCCCACACTGCAAGTCACCTACTGGCTCAACTACCGCCTCTTCGGCCTGGACTCCTACTACTTCCACATCGTCAACCTTGTTCTCCACGCCGTCGCCGGCTACTTCGTCTGGCTCGTCGCGCGCAAGCTGCTCAGCTACGTCAAGCTCGAATCGGCCGCGCTCAACATCTATTCCGCCTTCGCCGCCGCCGTCTTCCTTCTGCATCCGCTGCAATCGGAATCGGTGGCCTACGTCGCCAGCCGGTCAGAAGTCTTGAGCGGCCTGTTCTTCCTCATCGCCTGGGCCGCATTCCTCTACCGCCAGGAGGCCGCCATCCGGTTCAGTGAAGTCATCCTCGTCTTCACATTCTTCCTGTTCGCCATCACATCCAAGGAACACACCGCCGTCCTCCCGGCCGTGCTCCTGCTCACGGACTACTTCTTCAACCCCGGCTTCACCTTCGAAGGCATCCGCAAAAACTGGCGCATCTATGCCCCCATCATCGGCGGCTCAGTCCTCGGCGCCGTGGTCATTTTCAAGGTCGTGCTCGCCCGGTCCACCTCGGCCGGCTTCGGTATGAAGGACCTCACTCCGCTCGATTACTTCTACACCCAACTGCGCTCCATCGTCACCTACCTGCGCCTCTTCTTCCTCCCCGCCGGCCAGAACATCGATTACGATGTCCCCCTCTCCCACTCGCTCGGCGATCATCTCTCCTGGCTCTGCCTGCTCATCCTGCTCGCGCTCACCGCCGCCGCCTGGATCTATCGCAAACAGTTCCCCCTCGCCGCCTACGGCTTCCTGCTCTTCCTGATCTTCCTGGCGCCGACATCGTCCTTCGTGCCCATTCGCGACGTCCTCGTCGAACGCCGCATGTACCTGCCCATCTTCGCGCTCACGCTCTGCGTCATCGACGTCCTGCGCCGCCGTAACTTCGCCACCACCGCCCTCGCCGGCGCGCTCAGCGTCGTCTGCGTGTTCCTGGCATTCCTGTCCTGGCAGCGCAACTATGTCTGGTCCAGCCCCATCCCGCTGTGGAAGGACTCCGTCGCCAACTCGCCCGCCAAGTACCGCCCGCGCTTCCAACTCGCCTACGCCTACTACCAGGCCGGCCAGTGCGCCGACGCCACCCAGCAGTACGCCGAAGCCGCCAAGCTCACCGCCCAACCGACCCACGAACTCTACGCCGATTGGGCCCTCGCCGCCGATTGCGCCAACAAACCCGGCGAAGCCCTCAGCCGCCTGGAAGACGCCATCCGCCTCGAACAGAACGCCCACGTCTGGGCCATGATGGGCATGGTCCGCGCCAAACAGGGCGACTACGACCGTGCCCTCGAAGCGCTGGCCCAGGGCGAGAAAATCAACCCGCGCTATGCCATGATCTACGCCTACCGCGGGAACATCCACATGGCCCGTAAGGAGTGGGACGCCGCCGTCGCCGAGTATCAGAAGGCGGTCTCCATCGAGCCCAACGAAGCCAACGCTCGCCAAGGACTCGACAAAGCGCTCGCCATTCAAAAACGAGCGGCCGAAAAGAAGGCCGCCGCGGCGGCAGCCAAGCCCTAGTCACCATGGCAAAGCCCCTCTGTATCGGCGTCAACGCGCTGTTCCTCATCCCGGGGGGCGTCGGCGGTACAGAGATCTCTCTACGCAATCTGCTCGCGGCAATCGCCAAACAGAACAGTGGCCACCAGTTCGTCGTCTTCCGTAACAACGAAACCGGCGAAGATCTCACGCCCGCCGCCCCCGGCTTCCGCACGGTGGCAACCGGCATTGACGCAGCCTCCCGCCCACGCCGTATTCTCTACGAACAAACCCGCTTCATCGGCGACGCCATGGCCGCCGGAATCGATGTCATGTTCAATCCCGGCTTCACCTCTCCCTACCGGTTGCCCCGGCCCAACGTCACCATCATCCACGACCTCCAGCACCACCGCCATCCCGAATTCTTCAAGTGGAGCGATCTGCAAGCCTGGCGTCTTCTGGTCTGGGCGTCGGCACGCCATTCCAGCCAGATTCTCACCGTGTCCGACGCCTCCCGCGAAGACATCCACTCCGTCTACGGCGTGCCCCTCTCCCGCCTTCACACCGCTGAACCAGGCGTCGAACCGGGGTTCTTCGCCCTCACGCGCGACGAAGAAGAGCCCCTCATCCTGTGCGTCTCCACGCTGCATCCCCACAAAAACATCGAGCGCCTCGTCGACGCCTTCGCGGCATTTCTTCCCAATCATCCCGAGTACAAACTCGTCCTCGCCGGCATGCGCGGCTTCCATGGCGAACAGGTCGAACGCCGCATCGCGCACCACCGCCTGGAACAATCGGTGCGCGTCACCGGCTGGATCCCCCGCGCCGAAATCATGAGCCTCTATCGCCGCGCCCGCTTCGCCGTCTTCCCCTCTACCTTTGAAGGCTTCGGTATGCCCGTGCCCGAAGCCATGGCCGCCGGGCTCCCCTTAATCACCGCGAATCTCCGCCCCATGAAGGACATTGCCGGCGACACCGCGCTTCTCTTCCCCGCTCTCGATACCGCCGCCCTCACCGCCGCCATGGAGCGCTTCGCCAGCAGCCCGAAGGATCGCGCCGCATTTGCCCAAAGAGCCCGCGAACGCGCCCGCGCGTACACCTGGGACCGCACCGCCACCATCAC
>CANIFK010000037.1 GCA_947466555.1 Acidobacteriota bacterium
CGTCCCATTGCTGCCGTACGCCACAGCCGTTACCGCATAGGTACCCGCCGCCACGCTCGCCCAGCTGAACGCATACGGAGATGTCGTGTCCGTGCCCAACAGCGTCGCGCCGTTGTAGAACTCGACTTTCGTAATCGTCCCCTGCGTTGTCGTCGCCGTGGCCGAAATCGCCACCGTCGCCGGAGCCAGAAAACTCGCCCCAGCCACCGGCGCGGTAATCGCAACCACCGGCGCCGCGGCCGCTGTCACGGTGATGTTCACTGGAGACGAACTAACAGTCTGCCCCCCGCTGGCAATCGCCTTCGCGGTCAGCGTATAACTGCCCGCCGCGACGTTCGTCCAGGAGAAGTTATACGGAGCCGTTGTCGCCGTGCCCAGCAAGGTCGCGCCGTTGTAAAACTCGACGCTCGCAATCGTCCCCGTGCTTGTCGTCGCCGTTGCACTCAACGTCACCGACGCTGGCGCCGCAAAACTGGAACCCGCGGCAGGCGATGTCAGCGTAGCCGTCATCGAAGGTGCCGTCTCGTTGAAGATTCCGAGCACCTCCGCAGAGGTCAGCGCCGAGCCAAAAACGCGCACATCGTCCAGCCGTGCATCATTTCCGTCCGCTCGATTCCCATTCCACTTGGAGTACCCAAAGGCAAGAGGCCCTGCATTGGCAAAGCTTCCGGCCGGGGCCGCCGCCTGATTTTCAAGCTGGCCGTTCACATAGATCCGCACCTGTTTCGCAGTCGCATCGTACACACCCGTCACCAGGTACCACGTATTGGAAACTGGCTTCGTCGAGCTTTCCGTAAAGAAGTCGGCTGCCGCCGTAGAGTCGGACGGATACAAGTCGAACACAAAGCCGCCCGTAAGCCAGCCCCCAAGTTGCAGGTAGAAGTTGGAAACCTGCCCAGCCGGCAAACTGACGAACGTCTGCGTGCCGGAAGTAGACGTCAGGTTCACCCACGCTGAGACGCTGAAGCTCTTCGTCACATCAAACGCCGACCGCTGCGTTACAACTCCGCCAACAGCGGCATCCAGTTGCAGCGCCGACCCGGCCTTGCCCGAAACCAACGAGTACGGTCCAGAAACCGTCCCTGGATTGTTGTTGCCCGAACTGTCGGGAGTGACGCCGCTGGTTACAGAATCCATCTGCCAACGGCCGGCCAGAGTCGCACCGGTTGTCGCCGGGCTCACCGTGATGCTCACCGGCGCAGACACTGTCGAACTACCATTCGTGCCGATCGCCTTCGCCGTCAGCGAATAGGTGCCAGCTGCAACGCTCGCCCAATTGAAGGCGTACGGCGAAGTGACGACAGCGCCCAATAGCGACGCCCCGTTGTAGAACTCAACGCTCGCAATCGTCCCTTGCGTCGTCGAAGCCGTCGCCGTAATCGTTACCGCGGCCGGAGCCGTGTACGTCGCGCCATTGGCAGGCGCTGTCACCGAAACCGTAGGTGCCACAACCGCCCCCACCGATACACTAACCGGCACCGAGGTCTTCGTCGTGCCATTGCTGCCGTACGCGATGGCCGTAATGGAGTACGAGCCAACGCCCACCGCCGTCCAGTTGAGCGAATACGGAGCAGCGGCGGCAGTACCCAATAAAGTGGCGCCGTTGTAGAACTCAACCTTTGTCACCGTTCCTTGCGTGGTCGTCGCGCTCGCGGCAATCGAAATGGAGGCTGGAGCCACGAACGTTGCGCCGTTGGCCGGCGACGAGATCGCAACAGTGGGCGCCACCGGCGCCGTCACCGTCACCGGAACCGATGCCGATGAGGCGGAGGCGCCATTGCTGCCTATGGCCTTAGCCGTCAGCGTGTAGGAACCGGCAGGGACATTCGTCCAATTGAAGCCGTACGGAGCAGTCGCCGATGCACCCAACAGTGTTGTCCCGTTGTAGAACTCCACACTGGCAATCGTTCCCTGTGTCGTCGATGCATTGGCCGCGATAGCGATCGAGGCCGGCGCCACAAAGCTTGCGCCGCTGGTGGGTGAGGTCAGTGACACCGTCGGAGCATTCGCCGTCGCGACGGTCACACTAACGGAAGCCGATGTGGCCGACAGTCCGCCGCTGCCAATCGCCTTCGCGGTTAGCGTGTAGGTCCCAGCGGCGACGTTGGACCAGCTAAAGGTGTAGGGTGCCGATGTCGCGATACCTAGCAGGTTCGCCCCTTCGTAAAACTCAACTTGGACAACCGTTCCCTGCGTAATCGCCGCCGTCGCGGCCAATGAAATCGAGGCAGGCGCGAAATAGCTTGCGCCACCAACCGGCGCTGTCAACGACACCGTCGGCGCCACCGGGAACGAAACCGCGGGCAGGCCCAGATCGCCCGCCGCGAGGATCTCATCAAACGTCTTCAGCGGCTGCGCCCGGCCGGCACTGCCCACCGCCGGCACCAGCACAAGGTCGCTATTGGCGCCGGTCTGCCCGTTTACCAGCGGCAAGTCCGGGTGGTCGAATGGCGCCCGTTCATACAGGACACGATCATCAACCAGTGCCGTCTTCAGGAACGTCACCAGCGCCGTCTTCTCGAACGCCGCCAACGCCAAAGGCCGAATATCAGAGTGCGAGTTGGTGGTGTTCACACCAAAGCCGGTCGAGTTGCTCGTTGTAGTTCCCGTCGCGTTTCCACCGCGGTCATAGAAATCGACAACGTCCTCCAGCGTCGCCGCCGACCCGTTGTGAAAGTACGGTCCGGTCAGTGACACATTCCGCAACGTCGGCGTCTTGAAGGCTCCGTCCACAACGTCCCGCGACGCCCCGTTCAGGGGAATGCAGGGGTCCATCTCAAAGGTGCAGGTATCAACGGTAATTCCGTCTTTCAAAACGCCGGCTTTCGCCTGACGCGAGAACGAAAGCGGATTGCCGAATTCGTCCAACCCGCCGATACCCAGATCCTCTCCCGACGGCCGCACGCCCAGGTTGTAATAGCCCAAGTCATACGCCCCGGCCTCCCCGTTGGCCATCCGCATTCGCGAGATCAAAGCGCCGATAGCGGCCGCCTCGCGCGCCGGAGTCGCCGCGTTCGTTAACTGCGGCCCATGGTGACAACTCACGCAACGGCCCTTGCCGTTGAACACGTTCATTCCCGTGATCGCCTCCGGCGTCATCGCCGTCGCGTTGTTCACTGCCGTCGAAGGATAGTTGGCGAAGTAGCTGTCAATCGGGGCCTGGTCGGAGACCAGCGTCGCCTCATACATCTGCACCGCAAGCCCGAAGAATAGCGAGAAGTTGGCTTGAATCTGCGTGTAGCTCTTGCCGTTGACGGTTACCGGCGTCGCCGAAGTGTGAAGATCGTCAAAGAACGCCGCCCGCACCATCGCGTCGTAATTTCGATTCAACCCTTTCGTACCAGCGACCGCGTAGCCGCCCAGCGTAGAGTCCGTCAACGCTACGTTCTGCCGGCTCAGCACCGTCGCCGTCAGCAACCGCTTCCCAATCTCTGGCCACGTGCGACCCGCGCACGACATCTCACTCGAATTCAACGGCGCCGTCACCGCCTGGGACGCCAGGCTAGCGTTGTCCAGCGCCACCGTGGTAGCCACCGGAGGCGTGCCCCGGAAAATCGTTGCCGCCGTGTTCCGCGGCCCGAAAGAATCCACGCCATTGAACGTCGAATTCGCCCGCCCGTCCCAGAAGTTCCGTACGTTAAAAATGGCGTTCAACACCGTCGGAGCATTGCGTCCCGTCGAACGGCGCGACGCGCCAAACACCGGGTCCGTCGTCACCACGCAGGCATCCTCCACCGCACCGGGCGTCACGGAAGTATAGTTCCGCAAAAACACACCATGGGAGCCCATCACGTCCTTCGACTGATAGACCACCGCGGAGTTCGGATCCAGCGGATTGCTCAATACATGCCGCGGGAAATCGCCGGGCTTTGCCACATAGTTCGGCCCATTCGCCGAACCAGTCCGCGACGTGTCAAACGTCATGACGGGAGATCCAGTCCGCAATGTTCCTGGGTTCATCTGGTTCTTCAGCCGCACATCGGCCCCTGCCTGAAAATGGCAGGACGCACACGCCACTGTCCCATCGCTCGAAACCTGCAAATCCCAGAACAACGCCTTGCCTAGCGCAATCGCCGCAGCCCGGTTCTTCACAAACGCCGTCAACGTCGACGGCTCCGGCACCGGAACACCTTTCAAGGACTGCAACTGCCGCGTAAGCACCCGCACGGTAATCGTGGCCGTCGCGGTCAGCCCCAAAGTATCGGTGGCCTTCGCGGAGAACGCGTAGTTTCCCGCGTCCAGGTTGTTCACCGAGAATGCGAACGGCGCCGCCGCCGACTCGCCCAGTTTCACCGCGCCTTGAAAATACTCCACCTTCAATAGATTCCCATCCGGGTCCGACGCCGTCGCCGACACCGTCACCCCTGCCGGCGCCGTAAACGTACTCCCATCCAGCGGGCTACTGATCGAAATCACCGGCGCACGATTGCTAACCACCGGCGGATTCACCGACACATTCACCGACGCATCCGTGAACAACCCCAGCGCATCCACCGCCCGGGCCGTCACCGTATAAGCCCCCGTCGGCACATTTGCCCACGTATAGGTGAATGGAGCCGCCGTTGCCTCGCCCAGCTTGGTCGTCCCCTGGTAGAACTCCACACGCGCCAAATTCCCGTCAGGGTCCGCCGCCGTCGCCGAAATCGTAAAGGTGGCCGGGGCAAACGCACTCGCCCCGTTCACAGGACTCTGCAGCGAAACCGTCGGCGCCTGATTCGTCACCACCCGGCCCAACACCTCCACCTCCGCCAGGCTGAGATAGTTCGAACCCTCCAACTGGATCCGCACATACCGCCCGCTACGGTTCACCGCCAGCGTCGTCGTTGCCGTCGCGATACCCGGAAAGGGAACATCCAGCACGCCGGCCTGCGCCTTCACTTCAGCCACAGTCGTCCCGGTAATCGGAGTGTCCGAAACGAACACGTGGAAATTCGCCAGCCGGTCCGCGCAGCAATCGCTCCGGTTCCAAATGCGAACGCTAGTTATCATCGCGTTCGCGCCCAGATCGGTCCCCCAGTAGGGCTGCGCCTGCAGCGTGGTCTGCGCCACAGAACCCGCCGCCAGATCCCCACTCGTATTGCCGTCCACCGCTCGCCCGGCCAGATTCACCGTATCCGTGGACGACTGTGTCGCGGCCTTGTTCTTTGCCAGATTTGTCTCGCCACCCGTCCCTCCCGGCCAGGTCGCCGGAGTAAACATCTGCACCGGATAGCCCATCGACGGCGTTCCGCTCGCCGTCACCGCGAACAGCCAGTACATGCCGGGCAACAAAACGCTCTGACTGCTGTCCAGCGTGAGGCTGTAACTCCCCGTCCCGACCTTCGAATGCGTAACCGGAACATAGTGCTGATCCGAGTTAATCCCATGTGTCGTCGCCTGCAAACGAATCAACCGGAACCCGGCGATGTTGTCCGACCCCTTCAACCCAATCGTCAATCCCGGCTTCAACTCGGGTGACACAAGATCGATCGTCGGCCGCGTCGCCGCCGTGCCGTCGGCGTTGAACAAATATCCAGGCGAATAGATCTGCGTGTTGGCATGATCGGCCGCGCAACCACACAACCCACCGCCACCCACCATCACGCGCCCGTCCCGCAGCAACAACGCGGTCAAGTGATAACCGCGCGCAACCGCCATCGCCGCCACCGAGCGCCAGGTGTTCGTCGCGGGACTCCAGATTTCCGGCACGGTAACGCCCCCCGCATCGGAGAACTTCGTGCCAACCGTATTCCCGCCCACAACAAACACTTCCCCATTCGGCAGCATGACGGCGTAATGAAACGCCCGGGCATAACTCATCGACGGAGCCGCCGTAACCACCGGTGTGCCCGACGTCGTGTCGATCAACAGCGCCGTGTTCGTCACCGACGGGGAGTACCGGTCATCCCGGCCGCCCATCATCAACAGCTTCCCGGGCAGATACTGCACCGAACAACTCAGCTTCCGGTGCCGACCCGCGTCCGGTGCCCGCGTCCCCAGATCCTGCGCACTTCCAGTCCCGCTAAAATCCAGCCAGCGCATGATGTCCAGCGGCCCGGCCATGAAGATCTTGCCGTTCGGCATCATGTGCAGGTGCGGGAACCACTGGTTGTCATCGTCCACAAGGTCGTTGGCTTCGCTCGCGCTGTTCAACGAAATTCCCGGCAGCCCGCCCCAAGTGTTCGTATTCTGATTGAAAATCTCGGTCAACATACCGCCTGACCGGCCCCACATCGTCATCAGGTTTCCGTCCGGCAGCGTGACCGACGAGTTGTACCACCGGCCCGACAGCATATCCCCTGCCCGGCTCCACGTCTGCGACCACCGCGGAATCATACCGATCATCGAAGTCGTACGTACGTCCGCCCCGCCGCCGGAAGCGATAATCCGCCCATCCCCGGTTGTCGCCAAACCCGCGCAAAACATATCGTGCGACGTGTGGTTCAGCGTCGTAATCTGCCCCGTGGTCGGATCATAAATCGCCGCGTAGGTAAAGGTCGCGCCCGCCGGAAACGTCGTCGGCTGCGTCGAAGACCACGCCAGCACCCGCCCATCGGCAAGGTGGGCCACGCTCACCGGAATAAACGGCCAGTTAACCAGTGGAGCCCATTGTCCGGTTTGGGAAACCTGAGCGCATAAAGTCGCCAGGGAGAGCAGAGCAAGAAGAAGATAGCGAAGGGCTGGGAGCATGGGGTTCCTAGGGTCCGGGGAGTGGATGACACACTCCCCTAGTTCGCTAGTCTGCCCGAAGAAGTCGCAATCTCAATTGGGCGTTTCGTTCCATACGAACCACCCGAACTACCCAGAACCACCAACCCGCGGGTTACGAATAGTATTCCGCCCACATGGCAGGCCGAAACACGTAACCCCCTGAAAAACAGGCGAATCCGCCACCGCCCTAGTAGTTATAGCCGATCTACAAGGCCTACCGCATGGCCCTCTCGTCCTGGCCGCTAGGCCAACAGTTCCGGAACCACTTTCCCATGCACATCGGTCAACCGGTAGTGTCGCCCCTGGAACTTGAACGTCAATCGCGAATGATCCACCCCCAGCAAATGCATCATTGTGGCGTTCAAATCATGCACCTCCATCGGGTCCTTCACGATGTTGTAGCTGAAATCGTCCGTCTCCCCATGCGTGTACCCGGGCTTAAATCCACCGCCCGCCGCCCACATTGTGAAGCATCGCGGATGATGATCCCGTCCATAATTCGTCTCCGTCAACTCGCCCTGGGAATACACCGTCCGCCCAAACTCCCCGCCCCAAATCACAATCGTGTCGTCCAACAACCCGCGCTGCTTCAAATCCATGATCAACGCCGCCGATGCCTGATCGGTATCCTCACACTGCCACTTGATCTGCTTCGGCAACGTCCCGTGCTGGTCCCAACCGCGATGGTACAGCTGAATAAACCGGACCCCGCGCTCCGCCAATCGCCGCGCCAAAATGCAGTTCGCCGCATACGACCCCGGCTTCCGCGAATCCGGCCCGTACATCTCGAACGTCTTCTCCGGTTCCTTGCTCATATCGGCCAACTCCGGCACCGACGTCTGCATCCGGTACGCCATCTCATACTGCGCAATCCGCGTGGCAATCTCCGGGTCCTGCGACTCCTCCAACCGCATCTGGTTCAACTGTCCCAGGTCATCCAGAAACCGCCGCCGCGCCCCCGCCGTATACCCATCCGGATTCGACAAATACAACACCGGATCCTTCCCCGACCGGAACTTCACACCCTGAAACTTCGTAGGCAAAAACCCGCTGCCCCACATCCGGTCCGCCAGCGCCTGCGAATTCCCGCGCCCCTGCGAAATCAGCACCACGAACGACGGCAGATCCTGATTCTCACTCCCCAATCCATACGACAGCCACGACCCGATCGACGGCCGCCCGGCGAGCTGAAATCCCGTCTGGAAAAACGTCACCGCCGGATCGTGATTGATCGCCTCCGTATGCAACGACTTCATAATCGTCAACTGATCGGCAATCTTCGCCGTATGCGGCAATAGCTCGCTCAGCCAAGCGCCGCTCTTCCCATGCTGCGCAAACTTGAATACCGTCGGCGCCGTCGGAAACGTCGCTTGATAAGCAGTCATGCCCGTCAACCGCTGCCCCTGCCGCACCGATTCCGGCAAGTCCTGCCCGCGCACTTTGGCTAGGTTCGGCTTCCAATCAAACAGGTCCAACTGCGATGGCCCACCATGCTGAAACAGCATGATCACCCGCTTGGCCTTCGCCGCGTGATGCGGCAACCCGGCCAGCGGCGCGCCGTAACCATCCTGAGCCAATAGCGACCCCAACGCCGCCGTATGCAAAAATCCACGTCGCGTCATCATCGCCATTACTCCTTCGTAATCGCCTCGTCCGTATTCAACAACAGGCTCGCCACCGCCGCGTATCCGGCCAACTCCGTCCGGTCGATATTCTTCGCCGCGGCCGTATCGCCGTAGGACAAATACTCCTCCCGCTCCGAAGCATGCGACGCGAAATGATCCAGGTGATACGCCAACGATCCGCGCAACACACCCAGCTCTTTCTCCGTCGCCCCGCGCCCCATCACAATCCGGAACCCATGCCGCAACCGCACATCGCGATCCGCGCCGCCCTCCAAAATCATCCGCTGCCCAACGAACCGCGCCGCCTCCAGGAACGTCACGTCGTTCATCAGATTCAGCGCCTGCAACGGCGTATTCGTGCGGTTCTCGCGCACCATGCACGCCTCCCGCTGCGAGGCATCAAAGTTCATCATCATCGGCGGCGCCGCCGTCCGTTTCCAGAACGTGTACAAGCTCCGCCGGTACAAATCCGTCCCCTTCGCCTGCACATAATCGAAGTCCTGCATGATGACTTCTTTCCACAATCCATCCGGCTGATACGGCTTCACCGACGGCCCGCCCAACTGCTCCTGCAGCAGCCCCGCCTCAAACAACGCCGAGTCCCGCACCATCTCCGCCGACATCCGGATGCGCGGCCCGCGTGCCAACAATCGATTGTCGGGATCCTTCGCCAACAGCGCCGGCGTAGCCTTCGAACTCTGCCGATACGTATCGCTCAACATGATCTTCTTCAACAGCCCCTTCACGTCCCAGCCATTCTCCATGAAGTCCACCGCCATCCAGTCCAACAGCTCCGGATGCGACGGCCACTCACCCTGCTGCCCGAAATCCTCCGCCGTCTTCACAATCCCCGTCCCAAACAGCGACTGCCAGAAACGGTTCACCGTCACCCGCGCCAGCAGCGGATTCCGCCGGTCCACCAGCCACTGCGCAAAGCCCAGCCGGTTGTTCGGCGCCCCCGCCGGCAACGGCGGCAAAACGGCCGGCAGCCCCGGCTCCACCACATCGCCCGGCTTGTCATAAGCCCCGCGAATCAACAGGTGAGTCATCTTCCGCTCCGGCGCCTCGGCCATAATCATGACCGAAGGAAACGTGCGCTCAAACCGCTCCCGCTCCACGCGCAACTGCTGCGCCTGCCGCCACACCTCGCTCGTCTCCAGATACGCCAAGCGCAACTGCTTCTCTTCCAACTCCGTCCGCTTCTTCCCCACCAACTCCGCCAGCGGTCGCCCCGCCGCCATCATGGCGATTTCATCGGCGCGCAACTCCCGCCCATACACACGAACATCGTCCAGCAGCCCGCGGAATCGCTTGTCCTTCCCCGCCCCGCCGCCTACCATCAACGACGCATTAAACTTCCCGCCAGCATTCACGAAAGGCCGGTACAGAGTGTCAGAAACGAACTTCGTCTTCTGCAACACCCCGTCCACATAGATCCGCGCGTCCTCCGCCATCCGAGTCCCGCCATAGGCCACCACAACGTGATGCCAGCCCTCGCCGAAAGTCCCTTCCGTCTCCACCTTCAGCGCATCGCTCTCCCACTGGCTGGAGATGTGGAAGTGCACCTTCCCGCCCTCCAAAAACAAACCAATCCCCTTCGACTGATAGCCGTCGCTCGATTTCCGCGTCGCAATCGTCCCACTCCCGTTCACCCACGCCGCCATCGTGAACCGGTCTTCAATATCGAACTGCGCGCTCTTCGCCGGCCCCGGCACAACCGTGTTCCCGTCAAACAACTTCGCCCCGCCAATGCGCCCCACCGCGCCGCCGTCATCGAACGGCAAGGCCGCGTCCCGCTCCCCAAACGGAGCCCACGCCGCCGCCCCGGCAAGCGTCTTCTCCCACGCCCGCTGCCCAGCCACATCCGCCGGCACCTTCGCATCCAGCCGCGCAATCTCGGCATTTATCGCCGCCAGCTTCTTCTGCTGCGCCTCCGTTGGCGCCGCCATCAACGGCGGCGAGTTCCCATACTTCATCGCCCGGCCCCGCTCCGGAACGTTGTTGAAGTACGCGAACATCTGGTAAAACTCCTTCTGCGTCAGCGGGTCGTACTTGTGGTTGTGGCAACGAGTGCAGCCCATCGTAAGGCCCATAAACACAGCCGAAGTCGTCTCAATGCGGTCCACCACGTACTCCACCGCATATTCTTCAGCGACAATCCCGTCTTCCGTATTGCCACGGTGATTGCGGTTGAACGCCGTCGCCATCTTCTGCTCAAACGTGGCATTCGGCAGCATGTCCCCGGCGATCTGCTCCAGCACAAATTTGTCGAACGGCTTGTTCTTGTTGAAGCTCTCAATCACATAATCCCGCCACCGCCACATCACCCGCTCACCGTCGTACTGATACCCATTCGTATCCGCGTACCGCGCCGCATCCAGCCACCGCGCCGCCATCCGCTCCCCAAATCGCGGCGAGTGCAACAGCCGGTCCAACACCTTCTCGTAATTCCCATCTTTCAAGAACGCATCCACCTCCGCCACCGTCGGCGTCACGCCCGTCAGGTCCAACGTCGCCCGGCGAATCAGTGCCTCGCGTGAAGCCGGCCCGGACATCGCCAGGCCCTCCCGCGCCAGTCGCTCCCGAACAAATGAATCAATCGTCCCAGGCTTCTTCACCGGCGGAATAAACGACCAATGCGCCTCCCACTCCGCCCCCTGGCCAATCCAGTTCTTCAGCGTCTCCACCTCCGCCGCCGTCAACTGCACACCCGCCGCCGGAGGCGGCATCCGCATCGCCGGCACCGGCGCGGTCACGCGCTTCATCAACACACTCGCCGCCACATCCCCGCCCACAATGGCCCGCCGCCCACGCCCCAGGTCCCGCTTCGCCGCCTCTTCGCTATCCAACCGCAACGCAATGCCCTTCGTCTTCGCATCCGGCCCGTGACACATAAAGCATTTATCAGAAAGAATCGGCCGCACATCGCGATTGAACTGAATTTTGCCGTCAGCCGCGAACGCAGCAACACCGAGAGCGAAAAAAATGAAGGTCCGCATCTTTGTTTTCAATTCTACATGGAGAACTTTTCCTTTCACCGCCCACTATCTCTATGGAATGAAATTCGCAATCTTCCTCCTCGCCCTGGTCACCCTCGCCGCCCAGCCGCATTCGCGCCCCCCCACGGCCAGCCCCGCTCATAAGCGAGACACTTCACCCGCCCCCCGCCTCTCCGACGCCCAGATCCAGGCCAACATCCAGGGCCGCCTCGCCAAATCAAAAATCGGCAAGAACGGCTTCAAATTCACCACCTCCGGCGGCATCACCACCATCGAAGGAAAGGCGAATGTCATTCAACACAAAGGCGCCGCCACCCGCATGGCCAAGGCCTCCGGCGCCCGCGCCGTCGTCAACAAAATCCAGATCTCCGAAGCCGCCAAACTCGCCGCGCAAGCCAAGCTCGATTCCGGCCGCCGCCGCGCCCAAATCAAACGCGGCGAAGTACGCAGCCAGCCGCGCTAGCCCCGAACGCCCAACCCCAACTCTCGCCGCGCGTAGCCGATCGACCGCTCCATGTGCTCCCGCTGCTGATACTGCACCGCCGCCACGAATGGCTCCGGCACCGGCCGATTCTGCAGGTCTTCAATCACCACGTGCCCCTCATAAGGCCGGCCCTTCTTTGCCAGCGCTAAGAACCGCGCAAAATCCGCGGCCCGCACGTCGGAGTAGCCCTTCCAATACCCATCGTCAAAGATCGGATGCACATATGGAA
This sequence comes from Acidobacteriota bacterium, assembly GCA_947466555.1. GTDB lineage: Bacteria > Acidobacteriota > Terriglobia > Bryobacterales > Bryobacteraceae. The sequence goes on from CANIFK010000037.1 coordinate 12,028, forward strand.
TCCGCCCCGTAATCGGCTTGATGTAGATATGCAGCGGATTACAAATCTCCCGCGCCTTCGCCACAATCGCCTTGAAATCCACAGTCCCTTCCCCCAAAGGAACCCACTGCACCGCGATCCCCTTCGGATGCTCGTACACCACCGAATCCCGCAGATGCAGCGTCAACGCGTACTTCCCCAACTCCTCCAACGTCTGCATCGGGTCTTCCATCACAAACACCGGATTCCCCGTGTCCAGATAGGTCCCCACAAACTCCGGCCCCGCCGTCTCCACCACAATCCGGTGCTCCCGCGCCAACAAGTCCTTATGCACCTCCACGGCCACCTTCACGCCCGCGTCCATCGCCTGCGCCCGCACCTTCCGCAGCATCCCGATGGCCGTCTCCATATGCTTCTCCACCGGCCCCGGCGGCATGCTCGCCCGGTCCGATGCCAACAGCGTCCGCACCAACGGCGCCCCCATCCCAGCCGCCCGTTCAATGTTGCGCCGGAACATCGCCATCTTCGCGTCCATCTCGGAAGGGTCCTTGGGCAACAGCGAACTCCCGCCCGTCTCCAAATGCAGGCCCAACTCCTTCGCCCGCCCGCGCACCCACTTCCAATGTGCCGGATCATCTTTCTTCGGATCCAGTGAATCCTGCAGGAAAATCGCGTCCAGCTTCTGCGCCGCGCAATAATCCAACAGCTGCGCGTCGTGCCACCGCAGCGCCCGAAGACAATACGTGTTCAGCCCCATCGGGATCCGTCCCGGCATCCCAGCCGTCGCAACGCCGGCTCCCAACACGCCGCCCAAAAATGTTCTTCGGTCCATATCGATTTCAAAGACTAACATGCTTTCATCCGGTGATACCATCTTTGGCATGTGGCTCCGGGCCGTTGCTCTCCTCTCCCTCTTAACCGCCTCCCTCCTCGCACAGGATCTGAAAATCAATCTGGGCCCCGCCGCGGGCTCCGTGATCCAGCGCGATAGCGAAGGACGCGCCGATCTCAAGATCGCCGGCACCGCCCCGCGCGCCTCGGCCAATAAATTTGTCGAAGCCCGCGTCGTCAACGACAAAGGCGAACCCCTCGCCAGCCTCGACTGGAAAGCCCTCGAACGCGTCAAGAACAACGCTTGGTCCGGCACGCTCAAAGGCGTCCCCCAGGGCGGACCCTATTCCATCGAAGTCCGAGTCGCCGGCTCCACCGCGCTCGATTCGGTCAAGGACTTCTTCATCGGCGATCTCTGGCTCCTCGCCGGCCAGTCCAACATGGACGGCGTCGGCGACCTCGTCGATGTCGAACAGCCCGACCCGCGCGTCCGCTCCTTCGATCAGACCGACCGCTGGGTCGTCGCCACCGAACCCCTCACCCTCTTGGTCGCCGCCGCCGACCGCGTCCACTGGCGCAAAGACAAGGACGGCAACCCCAAGAAGCTCGAAGGCCAGGAACTGGAAACCTACATCTCGACGCGCAAAAAGGGCGCAGGCCTCGGCCTCCCCTTCGCCAAGCTCATGCTCCAGCGCACCGGCGTCCCCGTCGGCCTCATCCCCTGCTCCCACGGCGGCACCTCCATGGATCAGTGGAGCCCCACGCTCAAGGACAAACAAGGCGACTCCCTCTACGGCGCCACCTACCGCCGCTTCCTCGCCGCCGGCGCCCGCGTCCGCGGCGTCCTTTGGTATCAGGGCGAATCCGACGCCAACCCCAAGGTCATCGCCGCCTTCCCCGAAAAGTTTGAAAAACTGATCGCCGCCTTCCGTCAGGACTTCCTCCAGCCCGACCTGCCCTTCTACTACGTCCAAATCGGCCGCCACGTCAGCTACACCGATCAGGCCGAATGGAACATGGTCCAGGAAGCCCAGCGCAAACTCGAATCCCGCATCCCCAAAGTCGGCATGGTCCCCGCCGTCGATCTCGGTCTCGACGACGGCATCCACATCAGCACGCAGGATCACAAGCGTCTCGCCCTCCGCCTGGCCAATCTCATCACCCACGACATGCACCCGGAGCTCGAAAAGTTCCGTCCGTATAAGCGCGGCCCGAGGCCCGCCAACGCCAAACTCGAAGGCACGGTCGTCCGCATCCTCTTCGCCGAAGTAAACGGAAAACTGGTGACCCAGGGCCGTCTCGGCGGCTTCTCCATCCACGCCGCCGATGGCAAGCCCATCCCCACCATCTTCCGCGCGCAAATCGATCCCCGCGATGGCAACTCCGTTCTCCTCTCCATCGGCGGCACTCTCCCCGCCGGCGCCACTGTGCACTACGCCGCCGGCCGCGACCCCTACGCCAACCTCAATGACGAACTCGACATGGGCGCCCCTGCCTTCGGTCCTCTCCCCATCGAACGGTAAGCCCATTCGTCTCGTCTGGAACGCCGCCCTCCGCGATGGCCCACGCCCGGCCATCGCGGGAGCGGATATTCGCAAGCGCGAAATCCATCTCCACCCCAACCTGCGCCGCCAGCCCAGCGAGCGCTCCCGCATCCTCACCCACGAACTCTTCCACTTCGTCTGGGTTCGCTTGGGCAACCCCCGCCGCGCCGCTTGGAAACAGCTCCTCGAAGAGGAACTCGCCGCCCACGCCAAAGGCGAACTCGGCTGGTCCAGCCAGTGGCGCAAAGGTGATCTGCCGAGGCACTTCCCCAACTACGCCTGCGAAGCCTTCTGCGACACAGCGGCCTGCCTCTTC
>CANIFK010000038.1 GCA_947466555.1 Acidobacteriota bacterium
CGACGCCGGGGAGAATGCCGAGCACGCCGCCTTCGGCGCAGCTGGGGACCAGGCCCGGGGGTGGCGGTTCGGGGTACAGGCAGCGGTAGCAGGGACCGTCGTCCTTGCAGAAAACGGTGGCCTGTCCTTCGAAGCGGAAGATGCTGGCGTAGACGTTGGGGATGCCCAGGAGCACGCAGGCGTCGTTGACCAGGAAGCGGGTGGGGAAGTTGTCGGTGCCGTCGGCGACGATGTCGTATTCCTTAAGAATCTCGAGCGCGTTGGCGGAGGTGAGGGGCACCTCGTACTTGACGATTTCGATGAGCGGATTGATATCCTTCATCGACTCTTCAGCCGAGTCCACCTTCTTCTTGCCGACGTCCTTGGTGCCGTGGATGACTTGGCGCTGGAGGTTGGAGACGTCGACGGTGTCGAAGTCGACCAGGCCCAGTTTGCCCACGCCGGCGGCAGCCAGATACATGGCCACAGGGGCGCCGAGGCCGCCGGTGCCGATGAGCAGCACCTTGGCGTTTTTGAGCTTCAGCTGCCCTTCCACGCCCACTTCGGGCATGATGAGGTGCCGGCTATACCGGCCGATTTCTTCGTTTGTCAGCGACGTGGCAGCCATACAGCTTACTTTCCGCCCGCGATGGAGGGAACGATGGAAATCGTGTCGGTGGCGGCGACGGCGGTCTTATCCTTTTCCAGGAAGCGGATGTCTTCGTCGTTGACGTAGACGTTGACGAAGCTGCGGAGCTTGCCTTCGTCGTTGAAGAGGTTCTTCTTCATGTCCGGATAGGCGGCGGTGAGGGCGGCGAGCACTTCTCCGACGGTGCCACCGTCGACTTCGACGGAGTCCTTCTTTTCGGCGAACTGGCGCAGGGGCGTCGGGATCAAAATCTTAGGCATTGGGGTATTCTAGTTCCTCTTTGGCTGCCTCGGTTTGTTCCATGTTGGGCAGCCAGCTATTGGCGTGGTGAAATTGGCCTTTCTGGATCGATAAGACAACAAACGAGTACCAGGGGCAGGAGTTTTCCAGATCGGTTTTGGAGAAGTAGGCGTCGCAGTCCGGATGGCTGTGGAAGATGCCGATCAGGTCCATCCCATTCTTGCGGGCTTCGCGTTCGGCGAAGAGAAGATCTTCCGGACGCAGTTCGTAGCGTTCTCGCTGGGCGCCTGGGTAGGCGTTTTCGAGCGGGAGCGCGACGCGCACGGTTTTCGTGTCGCCATCGATGGGGCCGAGCATGGCGCCGCAACATTCGTTGGGGTACGTCTTCTGGGCGTGCTCCACCATCAACTGCCAGGCTTCTTGTTCTATCTTGATCATTCGTTCCAGAACGGCTCGCTCATGTATTTGGATGCACCATCGCAGAGAACGGTCACAATCACCGCTTCGCGACCTTCCTTGGCGAGCTGCTTTCCTAATTCCAAAGCGGCGTGGACGTTGGCGCCGGCGCTGATTCCGACGAGCAAGCCTTCTTCGCGCGCAAGACGAAGCACCATTTTATAGGCGTCTTCGGTTTCAATCCAGATGTTGCCGTCGGCCAGTGTCTCGTCGTAAATGGCCGGGACGATGGCGGTGGGCATGTGCTTCAGCCCTTCCAGGCCGTGGAAGCCGGTGGCCGGTTGCGCGCTGAGGCAGGTGACGTTGTTGCCGTCCTGTTTCAGGCGGCGGGAGGTGCCCATGAACGTGCCGCTGGTGCCGAGGGCGGCCAGGAAATGGGTGATTCGGCCGTTGGTTTGTTCCAGGAGTTCGAGGCCGGTGGTGTTGAAATGCGCCTGCCAGTTGGCGGGGTTCGAATACTGATCGGGGTAGAAGTACTTGTCCGGATCTTCGGCGTAGATTGCCTTGCAGCGGCGGATGGCGCCATCGGAACCTTCGCCGCCATCCGTGAGGATCAACTCGGCACCGTAGGCGCGGAGGATGCTCTTGCGTTCGGGGCTGGCGTTCATGGGCAGGCAGAGCTTGACCTTGTAGCCGCGGGAGGCGGCGACCATGGCGTAGGCGATGCCGGTGTTGCCGCTGGTGGAGTCCAGAATGATCTTGTCCGGGGTGAGGCGGCCGTCGGCCTCGCCTACGTTGATCATATTGAGCGCGGGACGGTCTTTGACGCTGCCGCCGGGGTTGAAATACTCGGCTTTGGCGTAGATTTCGATGCCGGGGAGGCCGTCGGTCAGACGATCCAGACGGAACAACGGCGTGTTGCCAATGGAGGCAAGCAGGTTGCCCGCGGCCGGGGCGCTCCGCTGGGCCACGGAATGGGCCGTTGTGCTCATCTCATTAGGCTAACAATCTCCCTAATCCCGGTCAACAATAGGCTGTATGGCTGGGATGATAACAATGATGCGGCTTTTGCGCACTGTTAAGCAGACAGCCTGTGGTATCAATGGAACCTCAAATTGCATCCGGTAAAGTGACGCTGTTGCTGCGGCAATGGCGGTCCGGGGACGACTCCGTTTTGGAGGAGTTGACGCCGCTGGTCTATTCCGAACTCCGGATTTTGGCGCGTTCGCGGCTGGCGAATGAGCGGCGGGCGGGGATCAGCCCGACCGAGCTGGTGCACGAGGCGTTTTTGCGGCTGGTGCGGCAGGATCAGCCGGAGTGGGCCAGCCGGACCCATTTTTACTACATCGCGGCGCGGTTGATGCGGCAGATCCTGGTGGATTTTGTGCGGGAAACGCATGCGCAGAAGCGGGGCGGGGAAGTGGCGGCGCTGTCGTTGGACAATGCGATGAACGTGGCGGAGAAGCGAGATCCGAGCGTCCTGCAGATTCACGACGCGCTGAACGCCCTGGCGGAGATGGACCCGCGGAAGGCGCGGGTACTGGAAATGCGATATTTCGGTGGCCTGACCGCGGAAGAGATCGCGCATGTAGAGAATATGAGCCCCGTAACAGTGACTCGCGACGTCCGTGCCGCAACCGCCTGGTTGCGAGCCTGGCTGACGTCTCCGGAGCAATCATGAACGCGCAGCAGTGGCAGTTTGCCGAATCTCTGTTTCACGCCGCACTCGACTTGCCTGTGGATGCGCGCGCCAATTGGGTGGTGTCCGCCTGCCCGGGAGACCCTCGGCTGGCCGATGAGGTGTTGCGGATGTTGGAGGCGGATTCGTATCCGGGCGATGAGATTCGCCAGGCGGTGCGATCGGCCGTGAAGCAGTGGCTGACGAAATAGTCTAACGCTGGGAGCGGTGGCTGGGCATCTGTCGAAAGCGATGCGCCTATTTTTGTTGCTCCTCTCCTCCTTTGTCCTGATGGCCGCCGATGCCGGCTGGACACAGTTCCGCGGTCCGGAACGAACGGGGGCGGCGCCGGGCGCGCCGTGGCCGGAGAATTTCAAAGGCCTGCAGCAGAGTTGGCAGGTGAAGTTGGACAAGGGCTACCCGGGGCCGATCGTGGATGCGGCGCGGGTGTACGTGGCCGAGACGGCGACGGCGGAGACCGAGATCGTCCGCGCGCTGGACCGGAAGACGGGCAAGGAGTTGTGGCGGGCGTCGTGGCCGGGGAAGCATTCGGTGCCGTTTTTCGCGAAGAAGAATGGCGATTGGATTCGCGCGACGCCGGCCTTTGACGGGCAGACGCTGTACGTGGCCGGGATGGAGGAGGTCCTGGTGGCGCTGGATGCGGTGACCGGAAAAGAGAAATGGCGCGTGGATTTCCCGAAGCAGTTCAAGGTGGCTAAGCCCGATTTCGGGTTTTCGAGTTCGCCGCTGCTCGATGGCGATTCGCTGATCGTGCAGGCGGCGAATTCCGTGATCCGGTTGAACAAGAAGACGGGCGCGACCGAGTGGAGGGTGCTGGCGCGCGAGGCCGACATCATGGACAGCGGGGCGTTTTCGTCGCCGGTGATGGCGATGTTGAACGGGCGGCGGCAACTGCTGATTCAGTCGCGGACGAACCTGTTCGGCCTGGATCCGGCGACCGGCGCGGTGCTGTGGTCGCAGGAGGTGCCGCACTACCGGGGCATGAATATTCTGATGCCGACGGCGTGGGGCAACAAGGTGTTTACCAGTTCGTACCGCATGGATTCGTACATGTTTGAAATCTCGGGGAATGGCGCGAAGCTCGAGTCGAAAGAGGTCTGGCGGAACAAGGCGAAGGGCTATATGTCGACGCCGATCGTGCTGGACGGCTATGCCTATCTGCATCTGGCGAACCAGCGGTTTACCTGCATCGACCTGCGGAACGGTGAGACGAAGTGGACAACGGAGCCCTATGGCCAGTACTGGTCGATGGCGGTTCGCGATGGAAAGATCCTGGCGCTGGACGAGCGCGGGCAGCTGCTGCTGATCAAGGCGAGCCCGGAGAAATTTGAGCTGTTGGACACGCGGGAGATCAGCAATTCGCCGACCTGGGCGCACATCGCGGTGGCCGGCAACGAGCTGTTCATTCGCGAACTGAACGCCGTGACGGCCTACCGTTGGTAGCTGTTATCGCAGCCGGATGGTGAAGGGTTGTGAGGTCCCGACGGAGTTGGTGACCGTGACTACGACCGAATCGATATCGGTGAGCGGGCCGTTGACGTTGAACGGTTGCGTGAGCCGGAACTGGCCGCCGAAGGGGATGGACGCCGCGCTCTGGTAGTAGGCCGCGAAGGTGGCGGCGACATTGACCGGCACGTCGGTGGTGGCGAGCGAGGAGCCCGGCGCCGGGGTGAGCCGGAAGGTGGCCGAGACGATCTCGCGGGTGTTGCTGAAGCCATCGATCAGTAGCGTGAACGAGGTGGCGCTGAGCTGCGCGGTGCCGGCGGTGATGACCGGGGCGCTGCGGGTGATGGGCACGATGGCGTCCGGCACCGGCGTCGCCGATTCGGGCGAAGTGGTGATGCGGATACGGATGGTGCCGGCGACGGTGCCGGAGATGAGCCGGAGCGGGGTGACCGGGAAGGTGCCCGCGGTCTGGCCGGCCGGGATGACGAAGGTGACGGTGCGTCCGCCGCTGGAGAACTGCACGGAGGGATCGTCGGCGTTGTTGACGGCGTTGGGCTCGAAGATGAGCGTCAACGTACCGGTGACCGGGACCGGGAAGGGCTGGGCCAACTGGATGGTGATGTTGGTCTGGGTGCCCGGCGTGAGGAACTGCGGCAGGCCGGGGAGGATCAAGCCTGGCACCGGCGGCAACTGGATGGAAATCGTCAATTGGCGCGTGGTGGCGGTGTTGGCCGCATCGGTGATCCGTACGGTAAAGGTGCTGGTGCCGGGGGCCGTGGGTGTGCCGCTGATGACGCCATCGGGCGAGAGCGTGAGCCCGGCCGGGAGCGAGCCCTGCGAGAGGGACCAGGTGCCGAGCGGGGCCACGCCACCGGTGGCGGCGACGGCGGCGGTATAGGCCGTGCCGACGGTGCCGGAGGGCAACGTAGTGGTGGTGACCGTCAGCGGCGCGACGACCCGGAGGGTGGACGTTTGCGTGGTGGCGTTGCCGAGCCCGTCGATAGCCTGGATGGTAAACGAGAAGTTGCCGGTGCCGGTGGGCGTACCGCTGATGACGCCATTGACGAACGTCAAGCCTGGGGGCAGCGCACCGCCGATGAGGGTGAGCGTGACCGTTGGCTTGCCGCCAATGGTGGTGACGGTGAAGTTGAACGGCTGGCCGGTGACGAGCGGCGTGTCGGCCAGGGTGCTGGTGATCGTTACCGGATCCCAAATCGTGATGGAGAACGACGCCGAGGCGGACAGCTGTTGCGTATCCTGTACGGTGACGGAGAAGCTGAACGTGCCGGCGGCGGTGGGGGTGCCGGTGAGATTGCCGTTGTTGAAGGCCAGACCCGGAGGCGGGGTGCCGGCGATGCTCCAGGTGTAGGGCTGCTTGCCGCCTGCAGCGCCGAAGGTGAGGCTGTAGGGTTTGCCCACGGTGCCTTCGGCGAGCGGCGGCTGCGTGGTGATGACCAGATTGCCGGTGACCGAAAGCGAGTAGCCGCGGCTGGCTTTGTCGCCGAGCGAATCGGTCACCTGCACGTTGAAGGAGAACGTGCCGCCCTGAGAAGGCGTGCCGCTGAGGACGCCGGAGGAGTTGGAGCTGGTGCCCGGCGGCGTGTTGCCGGTGATGGCGAAGGTGTAGGGCGCTTTGCCGCCGGTGGCGCCGAACTGCAGCGTGAGCGGTTGGCCGACCGGCGTGGTGGGTGCGATGGACGACGGCGTGACGACCAGCGGCACCAGCGCCGCTTCAATGACGACGGTGTACTGATTGCCGGCGACGCGGCCCTGCGAATCGGTAGCGTTGACCGTGAAGCGGAAGGTGCCTTCCTGGGTGGGCGTTCCGGAGAGCGTCGTGCCGTTGAGCGTGAGGCCGGTGGGCGGCGCGCCCTGGACGATGGCGAAGCTGTAGCCGGGGGTGCCGCCGGAGGCGCTGAAGCCGGCCGAGTAGGGCTGGTTCACGCGGCCGTTGGCGATGGACGAGGGGCTGATGTTGAGCGACGGCGGCGGTGGCGCGGTGACGGCGAACGGCAGCGTACGGCGGGCAACGCGGCCGCGCGAATCGGTGACGACGACGTTCTGTGGGAAGGTTCCTTCCGCCACATTGGTGGTGCCGGTGATCAGGCCGGTGGTGGGGTTCAACTGCAAGCCGGCGGGCAGGGACGAGTTGACCAGCGCCCAGGTATACGGCGCGCGGCCGCCGAGCGCGGTGAGTGTGGTGGTGTAGCTGCGGCCCTGTACGGTTTCGCCCAGCGATAACGAGGTGATCGATAGTGCCTCCACAACGACCAGCGTGAACGGCTTGGCGACGCGTGTGCCGGTGGCATTGGCCACCTGGACGGTGAACGTGTAGGTGCCGTGCACAGTGGGTGTGCCGGCGAGGACGCCCGCGTTGGAGAGCGCGAGGCCCGGCGGCAGGGTGCTGCCGGTTTGGATCGACCAGGTGAGCCCAGACGCGGCGCCGCCGGTGGCGGCGAGAGTCGTCGAGTAGGCTTCGAACTCGGTGCCGTCAGGCAGAGCGGCGGTGGAAATGGCAAGCGGGTCGAGCACGGTAAGTGTGAGCGTGCGTGTGGCCACTTGCTGCTGCGGGGTGGCGACGGTGACGTCGAAGGTGGCGGTGCCGACGGTGGTGGGCGTGCCGGAGATCACGCCGTTGTTGGCAAGCGTCAGGCCGGCCGGGAGGGCGCCGGCGGTGAGTTGGAACAGGGCGATGCCGAGCGCGCCGTTGGCCGTCAGCGTCTGGCTGTAGGCGATGCCCTGCGTGGCGTCGGGGAGCGTGGCCGGGGTGATCGTCACTGGCGGGCGTACGAGGAAATCGTAGCTGCGCGAGCCGGTTTGCGAGAGCGTGTCGGTGGCCTGGAGTGTGACAGTGAACACGCCTGTGGTGGCGCTGGTGGTGCCGCTGACGATGCCGGTGGCCGGGTTCAACGTGAGGCCTGGCGGTAGCGGTGCGGAGCCGATGCTCCAAGTGATGGCGCCGGTTCCGCCTGCCGCCGTGAACGCCTGGCTGTACGGGATGCCCGTGTAGACTACCGGGACGGAGGCAGGCGAAAGCGAGAGCACTGCCAGGATGGTGACCGTGTAGGCGCGCGAGCCGGTCTGCGAGAGCAGGTCGGTTGCTGTGGCGGTGAAGGTGTACTGGCCGGGCGCGGTGGGCGTGCCGGTGAGTTGGCCGGTCTGCGGGTTGAGCGTGAGCCCGGTGGGCAGCGTGCCGGCGGAGACTGCCCAGGAGATACCAGTGGTGGTGGGCGTGGCGGTGAGTTGCTGGCTATAGACCGAGCCCGCGGTGCCGTTGGGCAGCGTGGTGGGCGCGATGGTCAGCGTATTGAGGATCACCAGTGAATACGCGCGGACGCCGGTTTGTGATTGGGCGTCGGTGGCGGTGACGGTGAATGCGGATGAGCCGGCGGCCGTGGGCGTGCCGGAGAGCACGCCGGTGGTGGGGTTGAGCGTGAGTCCGCCGGGAAGTGCGCCGGCGGTGATGGCCCAGCTGGTGGCGCCGGTGGCCGTCAGTTGCTGGCTATAGGCCGAGTTGATGGTGCCATTTGGCAGTGTGGCCGGCGTGATGGTCAGCACGCCATTGATGGTGAGCGAGTAGGAGCGCGAGCCGGTTTGCGAGAGCGAATCGGTGGCGGTGACGGTGAAGCTGAAAACGCCTGACGCCGTTGGGGTGCCGGTAATGGCGCCCGTGGTGGGTCCGAGCGTGAGCCCACCGGGGAGCGCGCCGGCGGTGACCGACCAGATTGGCACACCGCTGCCGCCGGTGGCGGTGAGCTGCTGGGTGTACGGTGTGCTGATGGTGCCGTTGGGTAGCGAGGCCGGTCCGATGGTGAGCGCGTTGGCGATGGTGAGCGAATAGCCTTGTGCGCCCGTCTGCGTCAACGAGTCGGTGGCGGTGACGGTGAAGTTGAAGGAACCGGCCGCGGTTGGCGTGCCGGTGATGGCGCCGGTGGTGGGATTGAGCGTGAGCCCGCCGGGGAGTGCGCCGGCGGAGACGGTCCAGCCAATTGCGCCGGTGCCGCCGCTGGCCGTGAGTTGCTGGCTGTAGGCGGTGTTGATGGTGCCGCTCGGCAGCGAGGAAGGAGTGATGGTAAGGACACCGTTCACGGTGAGCGCGTAGACACGAGAGCCGGTTTGGGAGAGCGAGTCGGTGGCGGTGACGGTGAACGTGAATGCGCCCGCCGCCGTTGGGGCGCCGGTAATCGCACCGGACGTGGGTCCAAGCGTGAGCCCGCCGGGGAGCGCGCCGGCGGTGACGGCCCAGCCGATCGCCCCGGTGCCACCAGTGGCGGTGAGCTGCTGGGTGTAGGCGGTGCTGATGGTGCCGTTGGGCAGCGTGGCCGGGCCAATGGTAAGGACGTTGGCGATGGTAATCGAATAGGCTTGCGACCCGGATTGCGTCAACGAGTCGGTAGCGGTGACGGTGAAGCTGAACGCGCCCGCCGCGGTTGGCGTGCCGGAGATCGCGCCGGTGGTGGGATTGAGCGTGAGCCCCCCGGGGAGTGCGCCGGCGGAGACGGCCCAGCCGATCGCGCCTGTTCCGCCTGTCGCCGTGAGTTGCTGGCTATAGGCGGTGGAGACCGCACCATTCGGCAGCGAGGACGGGGTGATGGAGAGCACGTTGAGCACGGTCATCGAGTAGGCGCGCGAGCCGGTTTGGGTGAGCGAGTCGGTGGCGGTGACGGTGAAGTTAAACGTGCCGGCGGCGGTGGGTGTGCCGCGGATGGCGCCGGAGGTGGGGCCAAGCGTGAGCCCAGCGGGTAGTGCGCCCGCGGTGACGGCCCAGCCGATGGCGCCGGTGCCGCCGGTAGCGGTGAGCTGCTGGTTATAGACGGTCGAGATGGTGCCGTTAGGCAGCGACGCCGGCGTGATCGACAGCGTGTTCAGCACTGTCATCGAATAGGCGCGCACGCCGGTCTGGCTCAGAGAGTCGGTGGCGGTGACGGTGAAGTTAAACGACCCCGCCGTGGTTGGCGTCCCGGTGATGGCGCCGGAAGTGGGGCCAAGCGTGAGCCCGCCGGGCAGCGCGCCCGCGGTGATGGCCCAGCCGATGGCGCCGGTGCCGCCGGTAGCGGTGAGCTGCTGACTATAGGAGGTGCTGACGGAGCCGTTCGGCAGCGATGACGGCGTGATGGAGAGGACGCTGGCGATGGTTACGGTATAGGCGCGGGACCCGGTCTGGCTGAAGGAGTCCGTGGCGGTGACGGTGAAGTTAAACGTGCCCGCCGTGGTGGGCGTGCCGGAGAGGATGCCGTTGGATGGGCCGAGCGTCAGCCCGCCGGGGAGCGCGCCGGCGGTGATCCCCCAGGAGGTGCCGCCGGAGCCGCCGCTTGCTGTGAGCACCTGACTATAGCTTGCGCCGACGGTGCCGTTGGGGACTGTGGCGGGGTTGATCGTCAGGAAGTTCGCCACCTGCATGGTGTAGTTCTGGGTGACGGGGACCAGCGCGGCGTCGACGGCCTGCACGGTGAAGCTGAACGGGCCGGTGGCGTTGGGCGTGCCGCTCAGGATACCGCTCGTAGGATTCAGCGTGAGGCCGGTGGGCAGGCTGCCTGCCACGATGCTCCACGTGACACTGCCGGACGCGTTAACGGGCACGAAAGTGACCGAGTACGGCGAACTGAGGACGCCATTGGGAACCGTGGCCGGAGTGAAAGAAAGGCCTCCCAGGACGGTAATCTGCTGCGCCTGTGTGGCCAGGCGTCCATCGCCATCGTCCACCTGAACGGTGAAGGTGTAGACGCCGGGAAGCGTTGGTGCGCCGACGATCATACCGCTCGACGAACTGATATACAAAAGGGGCGGGAGATCACCGGACACGATCCTGGTGGAGTTGGCCTCCAGGCCGGTGTTTAGCCCGACGGAGTAAGAGCTCAAGACGACGCCGTTCGGCATGGGAACGGAGTTGCCGATGCTGATCGGGGTTCCGGGAGTGATGTTGAAAGACGACTCGCCGCTGCGCCCGAAGCTGTCGGTGGCGAGGATGGAAAACGACGAGGCAGCAGTGGCGCTGGGCGTCCCCGAGAGGACGCCGGCCGACGAGAGGGACAGCCCCGCCGGCAACGTGCCACTGGCGATGCTAAATGTGTACGGCGCCGAACCGAGCGTGGCGGCGAGCGTGGTGGAATACGGCACACCCGTCGTCATGCTTGGCAGGCTGCCGGAAAGCGTCGTAATCCGCACGCCCTGGCGCAGATTGATCGTATAGGCGGCGCTGGCGGTGCGCCCGTCGGCGTCGGTGAGCAGGATGGTAAATGTCTGGTTCGCGGTGATCAGCGGGAATCCGCTGATGCCGATTGAGGAGCCGAAGTTCTGGAAGAACAGGCCTTCCGGAAGACTGCCGCTGAGAAGGCTCAAGGTGTAGGGCGAGCTTCCGCCCGACGGGGTGACGCCAATGAACATGCTGGTGTCCACAGTGGCTTCGTTGGGCGACGGGGTGGACATTGTGAACGTGGGCGTCGACGCGGCATTGACGGTGAACTGCCGGGTATCGGTGGCGCTGGTGACGGCGTCCTGCATCCGGACCAGGAACGTGTAGGTGCCGGCGGTGTTTGGAATCCCCGAAATCAGGCCGGCGGAACTCAGCGTCAATCCGGGTGGCATACCGCCCCCTGGGTTGGTGAATACCGGGTTGACCGAGCCCGTCTGCGAAACGGTGGTGGAATAGCTTTGCGTGAGAGTGGCCCTGGGAATCGAGGTGGTGGTGATGACTCCCGCGCCACTGGCGATGCCGATGAAATAGGCCCGGGCAGCGGATTGCCCCGCCGAATCTGTCACGGTGACGGTGAAGCTGTAGGTCTGCCCCGCGTCCATCGGGTCGCCTGTGCCACTGATCAGGCCGGTGGCGGCGCCGATAGTAAAGTTCATCGGGAGCGTTCCGGCCGTGACCGTATAGGTCAGCGGGCCAAAGTCGCCGTTGAGCACGGGCACCGTTGCGGAGTAGGAGACACCAACTTTCCCGTTCGGCAGTTCCACGGCTGGATCGATCGCCAGCAAGCCAACGGCCCTGTACTGGACGGTATTGAAGAGCACCGCGCCACCGAGGGCGTCGGTGCCGAGCACGATCGGGGTATAGGTCCCCGGGGTTGAGAAGGAGTAGGAGGTGTTGCCGGAGAACGGGTTGATGAACACCTGCTGGGAGCCAATGCCGCCGATCAGATTGAATTCTTTGCCCGTGCCGCCGCCGCCGAGGATGTAGGGCGTGGCGGTGCCGGTCTGTGTCATTCGAATGGTTGGCGGTGTGGCGGTTGAACCGGACAGGCGTGTGACGGCGGCGATCGAAAACGCCTGATTATGTGTGCGGCCGGAGGCGTCAGTGGCGGTGATAGTGAACGCGGAGCCGCTTCCGCTGATGGGCAACGCGCCGGTCAGCGCGCCGGTGGAACTGCTGAGGGAAATGCCCGTCGGCAGGGCGCCGGCCGTGACGGCATAGGTGTACGGGCCGACACTTCCGCTGGTGGTGAAAACATGGTTGTAGGGGGCGCCCTCCTCGGCGTCGCGCGGTGCACCCGCGATCGTTGCCGCATCGTTGACCAACAGACGGTAGCTCCGCCAAGCGCTCGTGAGCCCGGCCGTTTGCCGTACGGTGATATGAAACTCGCCGGTTGCGGACGGTGTTCCGCTAATGAGGCCATTCGTGTTGATGGTTAATCCCGCCGGGAGCGAACCGATCGCAATGCTGAATCCGGCTGCGCCGAGCGAGCCGTCGATATCGAAGCTGTAGGGCGTGCCAATGCTACCGACCGGCGGCGTTGTGATCGTCGTCACCAGCCCCGTGGTGGTGATTGTGTACGGCTGCTCACTCGTGTTGGCGGGCGTTGAACTATCGGTTACGCGGATGCGGAAGCGGCTTCCGGCGGCCGGCATATTTCCGGTGATGGCGCCGCTCGATGCATTGAGCCCGAGCCCGCTGGGCAGGGCGCCTTCGACAATGGAAAACGTATAGGGTGCTACGCCGCCTCGTGCCCGGATCGTGTCCGAATAGGCCGAGCCCGGCAAGCCGGAGGCGATCGCCGGCGTGTCGATGCGCAATGCCTCGTTCACCTGCAGGATCACCGATTCGGTCGGCAACTTGTAAGCCGCGTCGATGGCTCGAAGCGTGAGGACATAGATGCCCGGAGAATAAACCTTCCCGGAAATCTCCGCGCCAGTCGGGCTGGAGTACAGTTCCGCGCCGATGGGCAGCGTGCCGGTTGCAATCCGCACGCTCCGCAGGGGCGCGGTGCACCCGGTGGTTGTGATGGGAATGGTGAACGGCACCCCTGACGTAATCTTCGTCAGCGGGCTGAGA
Source organism: Acidobacteriota bacterium (assembly GCA_947466555.1). Lineage (GTDB taxonomy): Bacteria > Acidobacteriota > Terriglobia > Bryobacterales > Bryobacteraceae. The sequence continues at coordinate 12,682 of CANIFK010000038.1, forward strand.
ATATTGGCCTGAGAAATCGCGCACGCGCCGTCCGGACCGGCCACTGCCAGGCCCGCGGTAACAAGAAACAATCCAGTCAGTCGTGCTCTCACTGCTGGCCGCCCTTCTCGTTGCTAACGGCCGGAACTACCAGGAAGCCGTCCTCTCTACTTGAATCGAAAATCCACATCGGCTGCGCCGGATTCCGTGTCAATAAAAACGATCGTCCGCCCTGCAGCAACTCCAATCGATCGGCTCCTGTCGGCGGTGTCAACACGCGCAAGTCTCCCCCGTCGAGCGGCGCCACCAGCAATCGCTCTCCCAGTAAAATCGCATTCCGGCCCGCGCCATCCACGGCCAGCGTCAACCGGCCACCCGCGCCGTCCAATTTTCGCGCCACGGTAGCTCCCGTCGCTCCGTCCAGCCACAGCAGTTCATTGGCCGCCGGGTCATACGCAATCAGCCGTTCCCCGGCAAACGCCAGGCTCCACCACTTGCTGGCCGGTAAACGGAATTCGGCCTTCCCTCCGCGCGCCCACACGGCCACGCTCTCATCGGCCAATAGCGTCGCCGCCAGCGCGCCGCTGGCCGAGACGCGAACCGCCACCGCCCGCTCCGGCAATGCCAATTGCCACGGCTCACCGCCCGCGGCCACCAGCACTTCCCGCTCCGATGCATCCAGGAAAGCGCCCGGCTGCACGGACGCCCAACGCCCTTCCAACGCCACGCCGTCGCGCAGCGCGGTGCCATTGGCCAACAGCGCCAGCGGCCCCCAGGAATCGCTCACACCCTCCCGCACCGATGCGCCCACGTGCGCCGATGCCGCCATCCCAAACAGCGGACGCATCCGCGCCTCGCCATCGATCACATACCCCAACACCGGTCCACCGACACTCTGCGCCGTCAACGCGCCGGCCGCTACGAAACTGAGAAACGCGCTTCTCATTGTGGGCCTCCAACGCTCGGTGTCCCCGGCGTCACAGTGGTGGGTGGGCGAGGCGTTGCGCCGCCCCCGCCATTGCCGTTCCCATTTCCGCTTGTTGCCGCCACGGTGCCGGCAATCGCCGCGCCGCCAGCCGCACCCAATATCAATAGCCACTTCAACGTCAATCCGCCCGCCACCGCGCCCCCGGCCGCCGCCGCGTTGGTCATGTTGATCGTCTTCGACGCCGTCTGACCCTGATGGGATGCGGTCACATTCATCTGATACTGCCCCGACAACCGGTTCGCCTGCAGCCCGCGCGCCACCGCGTTTCCGTTCGAATCGGTCAACGTGGTCAGCGATTTCGCGCCGTTGGCAAAGGCCCCGCCCGCGCCCTGATTCGGCAGCAGGAACACCACCGCGGCCCCCGCCACCGGCTTCCGGTTTTCGTCGGTAACCTGCACCATCGGTTCGCGGGCCATGCGCTGTCGTATATTGTTGACGGCGCCTTCGCCTTCCACGATCTCAATGTTTAGTTTCCGGGCCTGTCCGGATTCTTGATAGCCATAGCTCGCCGATTGCGCTAATAAAGATAAGAGGATTACAGAGGCGACTGCCGGTCTAAATACCATAGGCGGGCTCCTTCCTTAACCCACGAATAGTACCATATTTGCAGTAGATGGCTGACTCCGAAAAGGCTCGCAACACTATGAAAATATTTAACTTGTCTGTGATTCTCCTGGTCGCCAGCCTGGGCGCGCAGGAGCTGACTCCTCGCGAACTGTTCTTCGCCGCGCCGGCCATCAAAGCCAAGGCCGCCGGAGTCCGGCCGCCCACGCCTGCTCAGAAGAAACCCGCGCCCGCCCCCGTCGAACAGGCGAAAGCCAATCCGCCCGCTACCCCCGCGCCCGCCAGGGAGCAGCTCAGCGCAGCCGTCATCCCCGCTGCCTACATCAGTTCGCAACCCCCGCTGGGCCTCCGGTATAGCCTTCTCCTCAGTCGTGACAACAACCCCTACTCCGAGGTCGACGCCGCCAG
>CANIFK010000039.1 GCA_947466555.1 Acidobacteriota bacterium
GCACCTGACCAACAATCAGGCCGCCGAAACCTCTGCCAACTGGGCCCTCACCTTCGACGGCACCCCCGCCGCCCCTGTCCCCTACGGCGTCACCTGGAACAGCACCGCCACCGTCTCCGGCCGCTTCGAAGTCACGACGGAACAAGCCAACACCGGCCGCGTCAGCGCCCGCGCCAGCTACGCCTGGAACGGTCCCGGGTACCTGCTCATGACCACCCCGGTCCTCCAGAACGTCCCCGTCGGCACGCCATCCGCGCTGAGGGTACAGGTCTACGGCGATGGCTCCGGCCACCGCCTGACGTTGCGCCTCCTCGACGCCACCGACGAAACCTTCGTCATCAACACCGGCCCCGTAAACTGGACCGGCTGGCGCCAGGTCGAAGTCCGCGATCCGCAACGCTGGAGCCACTTTGGTGGCAATAACGACGGCATCTTCGACGGCAACGTAAGCAAAATCACCATCGCCATCGATCAAGCCACCGGCGGCCCCGCCACCGGCCGCTGGTACTTCGACGACCTGACCCTCGTCTACGGTGAAACCACCCACCTCGCCGCCGGCTTCGAAGACGCCTTCCGCAGCCTGAAGGTCCACATGCTGGCCGCCGAAGGAACGGCGGTAATCACCGGCCAAGGCCTCGGCCCCGACCTCCGCATTCCCGTGCCCTACGTCATCGCCCGCCGCAAAGCAAAGGAGGCCCGCTTCGTAGCGCTACTGGAACCCTTCCAATCCGAATCCCAAATCACGAGCTTCGCCGAAGTCGAACCCGGCGTTTTCGAAATCACCACCCCCACCTTCACCGACCGCATCGAAATAACCCCCACCGGCTCCATCCACCTCCGCATACAAACGCAATAATCTGGTGTCAGACACCTCATTTTTTTCCTAACTCCTCGGAAAGATCCTCCCCAAAAAGAAACTCCCCCGCCCAGCAGCCCAAAACGAGCCGCCAAACGGGGGAATTCTCAAACAACCAACTCAACTAAAACGTATACTTCAACCCAAACTGAATATTCCGCGGCACAGTAATCTGGGAAGTGATCTGCCCAAAGCTGCCCACCGTCGTAATATCCCGTCCCGGAGGCCCGTAACTCACGTGGTTAGACGCGTTGAAGAACTCCGCACGGAAGTCCAAAAACTGTCGTTCCGTGATCATGAACTTCTTCCCGATCGACGCGTCAAAGTTAAAGTAGCTCGGCGCCCGTTCCGTACCAACACCAGCAGTCCCGAAGGTCCCCAGCGCCGGCACGCCATACGCGCAGGTGCCATTATTCACCCCCGCCGCGCAGAACGTCGTCGCGTCCACCGGACCAAAATACCGGTCGATGGTCCGCGAGGAAACATCCATCTGCTTGTAGTAATTCGCGCGCACATTCCCACGCACCGATTGGCCCGTGTTGTTCTGCGCCGCGCTCGCCGTGATCGTCACCGGGAAGCCCGAATGCGCCGTCACAAAGTAGTTCGCATTCCAGCCGCCCAGCAGCATGTCGCCCACTTTGCCCATCCCGGAGCCGAACCGCTTCCCTTTGCCAAACGGCAACGAATACAGCCCGCCCACCGCAATGTTATGCGTGGCGTCGAAACACGCCGGCCCGAAGTTCGCGTGCCGGTCGTAAGCGTTCTGCCAGTAAGCGCCGTCGGAGTTCACCGACCCGCATCCGTAATAACCCAGGTTATCCGTCAGCGTCTTGGAGAAGGTATAAGAAGCCATCACTTCCAATCCCCCGCCCATCCGGTGCTTCGCCGTCATCTGCAACGCGTTATAGCGGCTCGTCCCGCTCGATTCCGTCAGCGCGATGTTACCCACATTCGGCAATACCTTCGCCAGCGGCCGCCGGTCGTTCAGCGGCGCCCACGTGTTAAACGGCCCCGTCCCCGGCAACGGCTGATTGGCTTCGTGCGGCACAATCAGGTGCGTCGCCTTGTTGCCAACATAGCCAGCCGAAACCGAAGTCGCCTTCGCAACCTGATACTCCAGCGTGAAGTTGTACTGGTTCGTAAACTGCGGCCGCAAGTCCAGATCCCACGCCCGCGCCTGGTAGAACGGCGCCGCGCCCGTCCGCGGTCCCGTCAAGTCGCCCGCGCCAATCACATCGGCGAAGCCAACCCGAATGTCGCCAGGCGTCCGCGCATCGTAATTCACGTTCGATTCAATAAAGAACGGCGGATTCAACGGCAACCGCAAATTCGCCCCCGTCCCTTCCAGGAAGCTCGAGAACCGGTAGCCGCCGCGCACCACCAGCTTGTTCTTCATCGCGTCCGGCGTCCACGCAAACCCAATCGTCGGCATGAACTGCTTCTTATAGGCCTTGTACAGCGCCCGCCCGAACTCCGTCTTTCCCGGATAAATCAGCGCGCCCGTATAAGTATTGATATTCACCTGCCGGTCGGCCACTTCCTCTAGCGGCGAAATATATTCCCAACGCAGACCCAGGTTAATCGTCAGATTCCGCTTCGCCTTCCAGTCATCCTGGAAGTAAGTCGAATTCCGCCAGTGCCGCTGGCCCCACTTACCCGTCACTGCGCCGCGCCCCTTGGCCGACAACGCGTTCAACAGGAAGTCGCCGTAGTCAATACCCGTGTAACCGCCCGAGTAAGTAAACGTCCCCAGCGCTCCGTTATTCCCGGCGTAGTAATGATTCTGTTGCGCCCGGAACAACTGACCGCCGAACTTCAGCAAGTGCGCACCCGTTTGATACGTGAAGTGCGTCTGCGCCTGATAGTTATTCTGCTTGGAATCGGCAATCGAGGCGCCCGCCCCAATCCCGCTCAATCCGCCGCCCAGCGTAATGCCGCTGATGCCCGCAATCGGCTGGCCGCCGGCAATCCCAAACTTCTGGTTGCCGTCCATGCCCAACTGCCCGCTCCAGTCAATCGTGTTATCCGCCACGCCCGTCCGGCTATACGACAGCCGCGAATCGTTCACCAGCCGCGCCGAAATCGTCCGCGTCCAGTTCACCACCGCGCTCGTCGTCGGCCCTTCGGTACCGGACGTCAGGAACACCGGCAACGCCGCCCGCGATCCCAGGAACGTATACCGCCCAATCGACCACCGCGCCGAAATCGCGTCTTTATCCGTCGGCCGGAAATCTACTTTCACGTCAGCCTGATGGTTGGAGATCTTACTCGCCTGGCTGGCAATATAGTTATTCGTCACGCCCAGCGCGCCCGTGCCCGCGTTATTCGGTAGCGGGTACAAATCCGGGCTGCCAAACAGCTTCAGCGCCACCGGATTCGTAATCCGCGCCGCGGGAATAATGTTCCCCGCGAACGGCTGCGCATTCGTCGGATCGCGCATGATCAGGTTCTGCGACAGGAACCGCGACAGGTCGCCCCGCCGCCACTCCGCCGGAGCCACGCTCGCCGTCGCCGGCCCGCTGCCCCGCTGTTCGGTCCCTTCATAATCCATGAAGAAGAACGCCTTGTTCTGCTTAATCGGCCCGCCAAACGTGCCGCCGAAAATGTTCCGCCGGAACGCGTTCCGCTTGGCCCCCGCCCGGTTGGCGAAGAACCCATTCGCGTCTAACTTGTCGTTCCGCAGAAACTCAAACGCGTTCCCGTGAAACTGGTTCGTGCCGCTCTTCAGCGACATCACCACGCTCGCCCCGCCGACGTTCCCATACTCCCCGCCGCCGTTGCCCGTGATAACTTTCACCTCTTCCAACGCGTCCACGTTCGGCTGATACCCAACGCGGTTGCCGACGGTCTCGCCCGTCTCCACGCCGTCCAGCAGGAAGTTGTTCGTCTGCTCCCGGTTCCCGTTCACCTGCGGCCGGCTCCCGCTGCCCTGGAACCGTGCCGACGTTCCCATCAAGCTCGGCGCCGTGCTGATCGCGCCCGGAATCAACAGCGTCACCGACGCGAAATTCCGCCCGTTCAAGGGCAGGGAAGTCAGCTTCGACGAGTTAATCGCGTCACCCGTCGCCGTCGACTCCGTCTGCAAAATCGGAGCCGCCCCGGTGATCTCCACCGTCTGCGTCAAATCGCCGATCTCCATCTTGAAATCCACGCGGCCAATCTGGTTCACTTCCAACGTAAACGGTCCCACGGACGACTTCTTAAATCCCGTGTTCTCCGCCACGACGTTATAACTCCCAATCGGCAAAAACGGCAGCGTATAAACGCCCGTGCCATTCGTCACCGCGTTGTGCGTAATGCCGGTACCGGCGTTTTTAGCGACGATTTTGGCGCCCGCAATCGCGGCGCCGGTTGAATCGGTTACGGTTCCGGTAATGGAACCCGTTGTGGTTTGCGCCGGCAGTAGCGACGCGAAAATACTCAGCAGCAACAGAAAGCGTTTCATCCAAATACCTTCCAGAAGCAAGATGTGAGACTGTAAGTCGGGGCAGTCGTAGTGTACCGACGTGGTCCCGCTAGTCTAGCCAATCGCGGCGGCGGAGGGAAGCGTCTCCTACAGCCCGCGAATAAACGTTAACAACGCCTCCACCTCCGCCCGCGGCCATCGCGACAGCGTCACTGCCCCCACCCGCTCGGCGTGCTCCACGATCTCCCCATCGCGCATCCGCGTCGAAACCCCCGCCAGCGATTTCGCTTCCGCCGACGCCTCGCTCGTCCCGTCCTCCCCGTGGCACAGCCCGCAACTCCCCGCAAACGCGCTCCGCCCCCGCTCCCACGCCAAAACGCCCTCCCCCATCGCCCCAATCCCCGCCACCGTCGCCGGCCACCAGCCCTCGTACCGCACAATTCCCCCACCGTCCACCACCACCGCATGAACCGTCTCACCCCCCGCCGCCGTCATCCCCCGCAAACCAAACCTCTGTAACCGCTCCATCGTCGCCCGCAGCGCCGCGTAGCTCTCCCGGCTCAAGTCACCCCCAACCATCACCACCGCCCGCGCCCCCTGCCCCGCCGGCACCCCCCACCGCGCCGGAGCCTGCGTCCGCACAAGGGATTCCGGCCCAGCCGCCATCAACGCCAGCCAACCGCCCGCCAGAATCAAATGTCTCGTCGCTCGCCCCAAGTCCTCATCATCGCGCACCCGCTGCCCCCAATTGCGCTTCATTGCGCTTGGCACCGCCCCCATCTCGGCCCATCCTATAGCCATAGCCGACGAGCTCCAGTCCTGGAAAGAACTCGCCAACTATCTCGGTGTTTCCGTTCCCACCGTATCCCGGAGACGAGCGGGTAAGCAGGAAGATCACAAGGTTCGTGTCCAGCTAGTTGGCCACGATTTCGGCGCCCACTTTTCTTCCCAGGATCTGCGCATTACAAGGTCCAGTTCCGCCTGCGCTTTTTCTAAATCCACAACCGACCCACGGATGGTGTCCCGCAGCACTAGCCGCGCGAACTTCGGATTGACCGCCGGAACAAACGGCACACTGACGCCTAAAGCGTACCAACGCGATGTCCATACAATGAGGCTGGAATGCACGCCATGACGTGTGCATTACCCACTCCCCTAAATTTACGCAATACACGTACCGTTTCAGCCAATAGCTAACCAGCCCCATGTTAGCCTTATCGCTTCAGACCCCATGATGTCCCGGCGTTCGGCACTGTACAGTGCGGCTGCTGCCATAGCCGCACCCATGTACAATCGCGGCCAATTTGCCCTCCACGCTGCGGGCGAGCGCGCCTATTCCACCCGCACGCTCGACCTCGTCCAGCGCGCCACCGTCATCGACATGCTGGGCCTGCTCACCCTCAACTACCGCAAGCTCACCGCCTGGGAAGCCGACCCCACCCGCTTCCTCCCCGCCGATTTCCAACGCCTCAAGGATTCCGGCACAACCATCTTCCACCCCGCCGTCGGCTTCCTCACCGGCGACATCTACGCCCAGTCCGTCCGCGACATCAACGGCTGGAACGCCCTCATAAAGGCCCACCCCGATAAGTTCCACCGCATCGACGCCGCCTCCGATCTCCGCCTCGCCAAACAATCCGGCAAGATCGGCATCCTCCTCGGCCTGCAAAACTCCGAACACTTCCGCACCCCCGCCGACGTCGACGAATTCCACCGCCGCGGCCAGCGCATCTCGCAATTGACCTATCTCGCCAACCGCATCGGCGGCGGCTCGGCCGGCGCCCGCGATACCGGCCTAACCCCTTTCGGCCAGCAGATCCTCGCCCGCATGAACGCCGTCGGCATGGCCGTCGATATCTCACACTGCGGCGACCGCACAACTCTCGACGCCATCGACGCTTCTCCCGGTCCCGTCATCGTCACCCACTCCAACTGCCGCGCCCTCGTCCCCGGCGCCGCCCGCTGCAAGACCGACGAAGCCATCCGCCGCATGGCTGCCAAAGGCGGCGTCATCGGCTTCACCATGGTCCGAGCCTTCGTCCGTAACGCCAAACACGTGACAATCGATCACGTTCTCGACCACATCGATCATGTCGCCAAACTCACCGCCATCGACCACGTCGGCATCGGTACCGACGTCGATCTCGACGGCCGCGATCTCCTCCTCCTCCCCGAACACCGCTTCGATCTCGACGGCCTCCGCTATGCCAACAAGATCTTCGATCTCACCGAAGGCCTTGTCCGCCGCCGCTACTCCGACCGCGCCATCGAACAAATTCTCGGCGCCAACTTCGAGCGCGCCCTCGCCCTGGTCTGGCGCTGACAGTCTCCCCTCACTCCTGCCCGTTCACAAATCGCTGCAACACCCCCACCATTCCCCGCAACTCCTCCGATTGCGCCGTCATCGTCTTGCTCACCGCCGTGTTCTCCTGCGCGATCACCATGCCCCGCTTCGTCACCGCGTCAATCTTCTCCAGCGCTCCCACAATATCGTCCACCTGCGAACTCTGCGCCACGCTCGCCCCCGTCACCGCTTCCACCAGTCGGGTCGCCTCCCCGGTCTGTTCGTAAATCTGCTGGAACGAACGGCTCACCTTCTCCGACACCGTCACCCCGGTGCGCGTCTTGGCGATCGCGTCCTCAATCAGCGCCGTCGTGCCGTGGCTCGCCTCCGAACATCGGATTGCCAGCGAGCGCACCTCATCGGCCACCACCGCGAATCCCAGCCCCGCCTCGCCCGCCCGAGCCGCCTCCACCGCGGCGTTCAGCGCCAGCATGTTCGTCTGAAACGCAATCTGGTCGATGGTCTCAATGATCCGCGATACCTTCATGCTGGCCCCGCGAATCTCCTCCATCGCCCGCACCAGTTGCCCCAGTTCCTGCCGCCCCTCGTCCACTTGTTGCTGCATGCCGTCCACCACGCTCTGTGTATCTCCGCACAAGCTCATGGTGCGCTCCGATGCCTGCCGAATCCCGCTCACCAAGGTCGAAGTCGCCCGGATCGATTCCTGTTGATCTAACGACGTCCCGTTCAGCATCACGCCGGAAGTGGCAATCTCCATCGCCGCCGCCGAAACATCCTCCGATGCTCCTTGCAGATTCGCCGCCACGTCGTTGAATCCCCGCACCACGCGGCTCACATACGCCATCGTCAACCCCGCCACCAACAGCGTGATCGGCAGCAAAAACAGGGCCGTTTTGTTCACGCTCGCCTGCAAAGCCGGCGCGGCCCTCTCCAGGTTCGCGCGCAAAACAAAGGCCGCGTACGCCGGCCCACGGCTGTGCTTTTGCTGCTGGGGCCCGATTTGAATCTCGGCGTGGCAGGTCTGGCAATCCGTGCTCAGCCGTACCGGCCGGGCATAGACAACCTCATTCCGCTTCTCGTCAAAGTACTGAAATTCATCCGCTCCCGCCTCAAACGCCGCCAGGATCGTTTTATCTTCCTCACCCGCCATATGCTCCCGGTTTCGCGGCCGGTGCGCGGCAATGTGAAATCGGTACCCATTTTCCTTCGCCACGCCCTCAATCGCCCGCCAAGCCGCCACCACCGGCACCATCTGGTTCAACTTCGACGCAAAGTAGTTCGCGCTCATCGGGTTGCTTTTGCTCCCCGCCTCCCCGGCCGTCGACTGGTGGATGACATTCTCGCCGCTCAGTAGCACCGCCCTCATCTCATTGCGCGTTAAATCTACACTTTGCTTGTGCAGAAACGAGCGTTGTAACAGGATGCAGGCCACCGCGGTTAGGGCGACGGCAAACACAGAGATTCCTATCAATCGGATGCGGAGCGACAATGGACGAGCCTCACTTTCTCATATCGGAATCAGTGGGGGAAATTGAGGTGAAGTCACACTAAAATTGTTAAATATAAGCGCGGGCGAAAAGAGAGTCACAAGTCTGAAAAATAATTCGTAAGATATTCATACAAAAAGACATACGACGAATCGTCCCCGCCCCGCTGAGCCGGAAAACTGGACAAAATCGGTAGAATAGAAGTAGGAAGAGTGCTTCGCCACTCCCCGCCACCCGGACAGGACGTCCGGCAAATTCCTGCAGAAGGGACTCTGCCATGCCTCTCGTACCCGCCGCCACCCGCGCGCAAATCTTCCTGGGTGGACAGCTCGAAGCCAAGCCCGCCACCACGCTCGAAACCTGGCTCGTCGACCAGGTCGCCTACGCCAACTGGGAGATGGAACGCGTCCGTGTCAACGCCGCCCTCGCCCCCGAACCCGAACTGAACGCGCTCTACAACCGCGCCTCCCGCAACTGGAACCGCGCCCGCAAAGAGCTCGAAAAAATCCAGACCAACCGGCTCCGCCACATCACCCGGCTCTCCCCCGGCCGCCAGCAATTGGCCGCCGCCGCCCCGCTTGGAGACCCCTCCCAGCCCGCCCGTGCCAAGGTCATGCAGAAGCGCCTCTTCGATATGGTTGTCGAAGGCACCGTGCCGCCCGAAGCGTTCAACATCATCGCCAAACAGGAGGCGCGTTAGCCATGGCATCCCCGGCCCAAATCCTCGCCAATCAGGCCAACGCCCAGCACTCCACCGGTCCCTGCACCGAAGAGGGCAAAGCAAAAAGCGCACAAAACCACCGTACCCACGGCCTCAGCCTGGGCGTCTTCGTCCTCTCGCCGGAGATCGCCCCCGAGTTTCGCGACTTCGAAGCCAAACTCTGCACGGAGATCAACCCGCAAGGCGCCGCCGAATGGGACGTCCTGCGCCAGTTCCTCGACGCCTCCGCCCGGATTCTCCAAATCCGCCACCTCGTCGCCAACATAGTCAAGGAGCACGAAGAGGACCCGCTCCTGGTCCCCGCAGTCACCGCCGAGGTACGTCAACTCACCCGGTACCGCGCCGCCGCGGAGATGATCGCCTTCCGCGCCCTCCGCCTCCTGCGCGAACTCCAAACTGCCCGCCTGTTCCGGATGTTCCATCTCACCCCGGAGGAGCGCAAGGTGGTGCCACCCGTCGCCCAACCCGGCCGGCAGTTCGAACTCAACGGCGACATGCTCGCCCACAACGACCGCGAGGTCTTCTACTACCTCCACGGTGCCCATCACTTCACCGGCCGCTTCACCCCGCCGCCGGACGAAGCAACGACCACTTTTACCGGTTCAAACCCACTGGCCCCCGACGCCGACCGTGCCAAACGTGCAGAACATCAACCCGCCGCAAGCGTGGCCTCACCTGATAGTAGATTCGGAAAGGAGTGTGCTCCATCACGCGGGTAGCGCGGCGAGGATCGACCTGTTTGCCCACATACGGAAAGGCACGTAATTGGTCGATGTGTTCAAACAGCAACGCTTTAAACGACGGTGTCGTGTCCGGATGATTGATAGTAGACCATTCGAGGATGGTCTCCAAGTCCGCTAACGCAGGTTCGGTGTAGCTAATTTGGAAATCCACTCGTCGACACGCCTGCGCGCTTCTTCGCTGCTCACGAACCGCCCTTCCTCGGCTGCACGAATCCCCCGGTTAACCGCGTCAAGCGTCTCTTGATCCGGCATTCCGTAGAGATCATCAGAAGCCTCGACCAAGTCAGGGATTTGCGCTTCGCTCATACCCTTTACGCTACTCCACCGCTTACCGGTGCGCAACCCCTCCGGCCCGTGGATGTACTCCAAAGCCCCTAACGCGGTTTCCGCGCAGCCAATTCGGCAATCCACTGGGCGACGAGCCGGCGAGCTTCCTCGCTCGTCACAAACCGGCCCGCTTTCGCATCGCGAATCCCCCGGTCAATCGAATCAAGTGTCTCTTGGTCTTCGCACTCAGGAATCCACGCTTCGGTCATAAGAATCAAGATACCCCACCGGTAGCCGCAAACAACCCATCCGGCCCGCCATACCCGCGGATTCACCGGTTCAAACCCAATGGGCCCTAGCCCGAAAAGGAGTGCCAAAAACGGAAACGCTACAACGAGTCGCCGGAGTACTTCGCCACCCACAACGGGATCAATTCCCGCACCGTCGCCAGCGGCACAACCTCGCCACGGCGCGAAGCACGAATGCCCCGGTCAATCGCCGCGAGCGTCTCCCGATCTTCGTCCGAGTAAAGACCCTCAACCGCCCCGGATCGATCGCCGGAATCCATGGCCACCATGCAACCCTAGCAGCGGCCGCGCTTCTCAGCCATCTTCCGTTGCAACGCTGCCATCAGCCGATCCGAAACGTCCTGCGGTACCGTCTGGGCTTCCACGCCCTTGTACACACGCATCGTCTTCTGCGTCGTATCAACCACTACCCAGCAATTCGGGCACTCGTTGATATGGCGCTGCAGCCGCTCGCGCTCTTCCGGACTCGTCTCCTCGTCGAGATAGGCGTTTAGCTCTGTCATGAACTGTTTACAGGAAAGCAAACGCGTCATCTCCCTTCCGCTTGAATTGGCGTGTCAACCGCTCCCGCAACTGCAAGCGGGCCCGAAGTAGACGGCTCTTCACCGCCGGTATCGACAGCCCCAACGCCTCGGCCGTCTCTTCCGTGGAAAGCTCTTCCACGTCGCGCAACTGAAACACCGACCGAAAAGTCGGCTTCAAACTCTGGATGGCCTCATCCAGCACAACCCGTAACTCTTCCTGCGAGTAGGTCTGCTCCGGGTTGCCGTCCCATACGGCAATTTCCCGCGTCACCGCTTCCTCGCCCAGCTCGATCTCTTCATCGAGCGAAACCATCTTGTCGCCGCGGCGCTTCCGCAGCTTCATCAACGCCTCGTTCACGGCGATCCGAACAATCCACGTATAGAACTTGGAGTCCCCATGAAAGTTGTCCAAATGCGTGTACGCCTTCAAAAAGGCGTCTTGCAATACATCCTCGGCGTCTTCGTCGTTCTGGGTAATGTTCCGGGCCAGCCGGTAGACCTTCCGGTCGTACTGCCCCACCAGTTCGGCGAACGCACTATCGTCGCCCGCGCGGGCTCTCTCTACCAGAGCCCCCTCGTCGAACGCCACACTGCCGTTGCTCGATTGCATTCCCGTCTCTCGTTTACTATACCAGCCGCCCCCCAGTCTGATCGGGGGTCCTCCATAACTAATGGCTGCGGCGGCGGACATCATATACTAGTCGATGAGCGAATGGGCGGAAAGGATTCACACGCCCCGCTCAATCTCCCACTTTTCTCCAACATTATGAGTAGTTTTGCCATCACCCTGCCCGACGGCAGCCAAAAGTCCGTCGATGCCGGCGCCCGTCCGCTCGACGTCGCCGAAGCCATCTCCCCCCGCCTTGCCGAAGCGGCCATCGTCGCTCGTGTCAACGGCGTCCTCTGGGATCTCACCCGCCCCTTCACCGGCGACTCGACCCTCGAACTCCTCACCAACAAGAACCCCGAGGCCCTCGAAGTCTACCGCCACTCCACCGCCCACCTGCTGGCGGCCGCGGTCCTCGAACTCTACCCCGAAACCCAGCTCGGCATCGGCCCCCCCATCGACACCGGCTTCTACTACGACTTCGATCGCCCCGTCCCCTTCACCCCCGAAGACCTCGAAAAGATCGAGGCCAAAATGTGGGAAATCCAGGCCCGCGATCTCCCCTACGACCGCATCCTCACCCGCAAGGATGAAGGCCTCGAGAAGTACAAGGACATGTGGATGAAGTCCGAGCTCATCACCGAGCGCGCCGACGAAGTCTTCTCCGAATACACCCTCGGCCCGGCTTTCATCGACTTTTGCCGCGGCCCGCACGTCCCCTCGACCAAGAAGATCAAAGCCTTCAAGCTCCTCTCCATCGCCGGCGCGTATTGGAAGGGTGACGAAAAGCGCAAGCAGCTCCAGCGCATCTACGGCACGGCCTTCTTCACCAAGAAGGAACAGGACGAACACCTCGCCCGCATCGAAGAAGCCAAGCGCCGCGACCACCGCAAGCTCGGCGCCGAACTCGATCTCTTCTCTATCCAGGAACTCGCTGGCCCCGGCCTGGCGTTCTTCCACCCCAAGGGCGGCATCATCCGCAAGACCCTCGAAGACTGGATGCGCGAAGCCTACTTGAAGCGTGGTTACTCGCTCGTCTACACGCCCCACGTCGCCCGCGTCGACCTCTGGAAAACCTCCGGTCACTTCGGCTTCTACCGCGAGAACATGTTCACCGTCATGCCCCTTGATGACGCTGAATATCAGCTCAAGCCGATGAACTGCCCGTGCCACATCCTCGTTTACGCCCGCAAGCCGCACTCCTACCGCGACCTGCCGCAGCGCCTCGGCGAACTCGGCACCGTCTACCGCTACGAGCGCTCCGGCACCATGCACGGCCTCATGCGCGTCCGCGGCTTCACGCAGGATGACGCCCACATCTTCTGCACCCCCGAACAGGTGGAATCGGAAGTCGTCGCCTGTCTGGAGTTCGCCATCGACACCCTTCGCACCTTCGGCTTTGAGAAGTACAAGGCCGAAATCTCCACCTGGGACGGCGGCGCCAGCGGCAAGTACGACGGCTCCCCCGAACACTGGCAGCTGGCCGAAAACGCCCTCCGCCGCGCCGTCGAAAAGTTAGGCATTGAAGCCACGGTTGTCCCTGATGAAGCCGCTTTCTACGGCCCCAAGATCGACATGAAATTGGTGGACGCGATCGGCCGCCTCTGGCAGCTGTCGACCGTTCAATTTGACTTCACCCTGCCCCGCCGCTTCCAGCTCGAATACATCGGCGAAGACGGCAAGAAGCACCAGCCGCTCATGGTCCACCGGGCCCTGTTCGGTTCCGTGGAACGCTTCTTCGGCATCCTCGTCGAACACTACGCCGGTGCCTTCCCCGTATGGCTCAGCCCCGTCCAGGTGGCCGTCATGCCCATCACCGACAAGCAGCTCGATTACGCGAAACAGGTGGCCAAGGAACTCGAAGCCGACGGCGTCCGCGTCTACCTCGATGACCGCAACGAGAAGGTGAACCTCAAGATCCGCGACGCCCAGATGCAGAAGATCCCCTTCATGCTCGTCTGCGGCGGCCGCGAAGCCGAACAGGGCACCGTCTCGGTCCGCCATCGCAAGCACGCCGACCAAGGCGTGAAGCCCCTCGCCGAGTTCCGGGAACAGATCAAACAGTTGATCGCCACCCGTGTTAACAACGATTAGCGCCATCCTCCTTGGCGCCCTCCTCCTGGGCTCCTGGGTCTACTGTGTCCTTACCGGGCTGGCCGCCAAGCGCTACTTGGCCCAGCCCCTCCCGGACCAGTTGAACCAGGAGCCCATCAGCATTCTGAAGCCGCTAGCGGGGCTCGATGACGGCCTCGAAGAGAACCTCCGGACCTTCTTCACGCAGGACTATCCGGACTTCGAGATCCTCTTCGCCATGCGCACCCCGGCCGACCCGGCCCACGCGCTGGTCGAGCGCCTCCGCGCCGAATACCCGCTGGTGCCAACCCAGCTCATCCTCACCGGCGAGCCCCCCTGGCCCAACGCCAAAAGCTGGAGCCTGCACCAAATGCAGCAGCGCGCCCGCCATTCGCTCCTGGTCATGAGCGACAGCGACATCCGCGTCGACAGCCAGATGTTGAAGACCCTCGCCCGCGAGTTCGCCGACCCGAAACTGGCCGTGACCACATGCCCGTACCGCGCCGTCCCCGGCGCGTCCTTCTGGTCGAAACTGGAAGCCATCGGCATGAACACCGAGTTCCTCGGCGGCGTCCTGGTCGCAAGGATGCTCAACGGCATGGACTTCGCCCTCGGGCCAACGATCGCCGCCCGGCGCGACGCCATCGATGCCGTGGGCGGCTGGCCGTACCTGCAAGAGTTCCTCGCCGAAGACTTCGTATTAGGCAACGAAGCCGCCGCCAAGGGCCTCGGCGTCGGGCTATCCAGCTACGTGATCGAGCACCGCATCGGCGCCCAAGGGCTGGTCAAGAACTTCACCCATCGCCTCCGCTGGTGCCGCTCCACGCGGCGTTCCCGACCCGCCGGCTACATCGGCCAGCTGTTCACCAACCCACTCCCCATCGCCCTGGCCCTATGGGCGGTGCTACCCGCCACCTGGCCCGCGCTGCTGCTGACAACACTGAACCGCGCCCTGGCCGGCCACGCCACCGCAGAGCAGGTCCTCCACGACCCGCTCTGCCGTCGCCAGTGGTACCTGGTGCCGCTGCAAGACATCCTCAGCTTCGCCGTCTGGCTCGCCGGCTTCTTCGGCAACACCATCGACTGGCGCGGCGAATCCTACCGCCTGGAAAAGGACGGCCGCTTCACGCGCCAGTAGCGGTGCCTGCCGCCATACAATGAAATAGGAGACCCCATCTCCCGTGTCCAACTAGCGTGATTCCGTACTCAGCCTTCCTGCTACTTTCGGGCATCCTCTTCACCCTGGCCGAGCGCCTCTGGCCCCGCCAGC
>CANIFK010000040.1 GCA_947466555.1 Acidobacteriota bacterium
CGTCGCCCCCACCCTGAAAGACGAAGCCGGAGCCCTATCCTCCGCCGGCGCTGCATCCTGGCTGCGCAAAGGTCTGGTCGTCGTCCAGGTCGCCCTCTCGCTCCTTCTCCTCGCCGCCGCGTCCCTATTTCTGACCACCCTGCACAACCTCCGCACCCACAACCCCGGTTTCGACGCCGACAACCTCTTCTCCTTCGCTATCCGTCCCGCTCTCAACGGCTACACCCGTGAGGCTTCCATCACCCTCATCGACAAACTCACCGCCAGCCTCAAAGCACTCCCCGGCGTCGATGAGGTCACCGTCGCCGCCGAACCCCTCCTGGCCGACAGCGCCAGCCAGTCCACCATGATCGTCGAGGGGTACCAGAACACCCCCGACGAAGATATGAACCCGCTCGTCAACGAAGTCGGCCCGGGCTTTGTCCACACCATGCGTATCCCGCTCCTCCAGGGCCGCGACTTCACCGCCGCCGACCACGCCACCGCCCCACCGGTCGCCATCATCAGCGAGACCTTCGCCAAAACGTACTTCAAGGGCCGTGACCCCATCGGCTTCAAAATCGGATTCCGCCGCGAGAAGACTCCCAACATGACCATCGTCGGCGTCATCCGCGAAGTCCAGCAAGTCGACCTCCGCGACGACAAAGGAAAACGCCAGGTCTACATCCCCTCCGCCCAAGCCAAGGCCATCGACTATCGGAGTTTCTACCTCCGCACCACCGTTCCGATGGCGAGTTTGTCCCCCGCCATTCGCGCGATCGTAAGGAAGCAGGATCCCGCTCTCGCCATCGACGACATGCGAACCATGCGCGACCAGATCGACGTCTCGCTAACAATGGAACGTTTGATAACGGTACTCTGTACCGCCTTCGGCCTGATCGCGACAATCCTTGCCGGCGTAGGCCTATACGGCATCATGGCCTTCCACGTAGCCCGCCGGACGAGAGAGATCGGCATCCGCATGGCGCTAGGAGCGCAGCGCGCCGACGTCCACCGCCTGATCCTAAAGGAAGCAACAGCGCTAGCGATCACCGGAGTCGCCATCGGCATCCCGTTAGCAATCGCGCTCAGCAACTACACCAAAACACTACTATTTGAAATCGAACCGACGAACCCCTGGACCTACGCCGGCACAGCGCTATTCCTGCTAACCGTAGCGCTAATCGCCAGCCTCCTACCCGCCCTACGCGCAAGCCGAATCGACCCAACCACCGCCCTCCGCCACTAAGACTTTTCCTAGGTGACTGTCACCAAGGAATTGTCCGACCGCTCTACGCTCCTCCAGCGCCGACTCGAATATCCCTATTTCCAATGCCCGTCGCCATGTGTTCTGGTCATATCGCTCACCCCACCTGCCGCAATCCAGCCAGGGTTCTATTTCCAGACCCAAATGGGCCCGCGCGCTCGACCAAGGCCAGTCCCAGGCCGCTGCCACCATACCCGCGCTGACCGGATTGCGCTCCACATAGCAAATTGCAGCCCAGTAGTGCGCAGCGTCGAGTCTTTTCGAGCCGAACCGTTCTGCCCACTCGTGTCCCGTTGTCCGGCACTGCCGATTCTTGTACGCCGAATACTCCTGATTGACCCGCCCAATCGCCGAGGAAATTGAGCGATCGCCCTTCCCCGTCGCCACCAGATGATAGTGGTTTGTCATCAGGCAATAGGCTGCCACGCTGACCCCGTGCTGCATACAGGTCCCGAAGAGCATACTGAGAAACAATCGCTTCTCGGCATCGGTAGTGAATACCGGTTCCTGGTGGTTCCCACGCTGCCAAATGTGCGCAGCCTCTCCCGCAACTAAGTCTCGACGCTTTCTTCCCATACCAGGAAAGTGCCCCGCCACCCCAAATCCTCTCCCCAGATTCTCCCTAGGTGACTGTCACCAAGGATTCCCCCTACCCCCCAATCGAATACATCGGCCGCGGCGGCGCCACAAACTTCCCCGAATGAATCTCATGCCCAATCCACTTCCGCCGCACCGTCTCCCGAATCACTTCCGCCAACTCGGAATCCGTGCCCCCGCCCCGCAAAACACCCTTCACATCCAACTCCTCAATCGCAAACAGGCAGTACCGCATCTTCCCGTCCGACGTCAGGCGCAGTCGGTTGCAATTCAAACAAAACGGCTTACTAACCGAGCTGATAAACCCGATCCGCCCAATCCCATCCGCAAACCCAAACTCCGTCGCCGGCGCCCGCGGGTCCTGATCCGGAATCACCACCAACTCCCCAATCTCCCGCCGCAACATCTCCATCATCTGGTCCTGCAGCAACACCTTCGATTTATCCCACAACCCCTGCGCGTCCAACGGCATGAACTCGATATACCGGATTTCAACGCCCCGCTCCCGCCCAAATCGCGCCAACGGCACCACGTCCGGCTCACACAAATTCTTCACCGCCACCGCGTTGAACTTCACCTCAAACCCCAGTTCCAACGCCTTATCCACGCCCGCCATCACCCGCCCAAAATCGTCCCGCCGCGTGATCTGAAAAAACCGCGCCGCGTCCAACGTATCCAAATGCACGTTCAACCGCCGCAACCCCGCCGACCACAAATCCCCAGCCAACCCCGCCAGCAGCACCCCATTCGTCGTCAACCCCACATCGTCAACGCCAGGAATCCCGCACAACTTCTCCACCAGCGTCGCAACGTCCTTCCGCACCAACGGCTCCCCGCCGGTTATCCGCAACTTCCGGACCCCCAACGAAACAGCCACCCGCGCCACCCGTTCTATCTCCTCAAACGAGAGGATCTCCTCCCGTTCCATAAACGGAATCGGCCCCTCCGGCATACAGTAAAAACACCGGATGTTACAACGGTCCGTAACACTGATCCGTAAGTTGTCGTGCAGCCGCTCGAAACCGTCGATCAGTGCCATGGGTAACTACTTCACAGCCAGCATGCGTTCGATGGAGCCGCGCGCCCTGTCCATCATATCTGTATCTAATTCCACGCGAGGTGACAACGTAGCCAGCGAATCCCGTAACTTCTCCAGCGAATTCCGCTTCATGTAAGGGCACTCGCTACAATTACAATTTTCATTCGTGACGAACGTGAACGTCTTCTCCGGCGCCAGTTTCCGCAGCGAATGCTGCACGCCGCTCTCCGTCATCACAATAAACGATTGATGCGGAGACTTCACGCAATAATCAATCAGCGCCGAAGTCGAGCCAATATAACCCGCATGCTGCAGCACCGGCGTCGGGCACTCCGGATGCGCCACAACAAAAGCGTCCGGCTGCGCCGCCATCGCCTCCAGTAACTTACGCTCTGTAAAGGTGGTGTGCACAATACACGCCCCCTGCCAAATGCGCATGTTAGTCCGGCCCGTCTGTTTCTTGACGTAGTTGCCTAAGTTAATGTCCGGCAAAAACAGAATCGGCTGATCCGCCGGAATCGAATTGACAATCTGCACCGCGTTCCGCGACGTGCAGATAATATCGCTCTCCGCCTTCACATCCGCCGACGTGTTGATATAGCTCACCACCACGTGGTCCGGATACTTCCGCTTAAACGCCCGCACCATGTCCACCGGGCACGAATCCACCAGCGAACACCCCGCGTCCTTGTCCGGCACGATCACCATCCGCGACGGATTCAGGATCTTGGCCGTCTCGGCCATGAACCACACCCCGCAGAACGCGATCACATCGCACTCCAGTTCCTTCGCCTTCCGCGCCAATTCCAGACTATCCCCGATCGCATCGGCGATCTCCTGAATCTCGGATTCCTGATAATGGTGCGCCAGAATGACCGCATTCCGCTCGCGCTTCAGCGCCAGAATCTCTTCAACAACATTTACCGAAGTGAGTGTCGACATGGAAATTTACCGGGTAACACAACTGCAATCCACACCATCATTGTATCGTGTAGATGAATCGCCCGCCCCGAAGGTTTCCCACATGCGTCCCATTCTTTTCCTGCTCGCGATCACAGCCCTCCAAGCCCAGAACTTCTCCCCGCTCAACTGCGTCGCCACCGCCGTCCCCGCCCTTGTCCGCCTCGAAGGCCTCGCCGAACGCGTCGGCGACATCTCCCTCAACTGCACCGGCGGCACCCCCAACGGCCAGATCCGCGGCGACATCCGCGTCATCTCCTTCGGCGGCAACATCACCAACAAGCTCAACACCTCGACCAACGCCCTCGACGCCGTCCTCACCGTCAACACCGGCTCCGGCGACATCTCCACCGGCGCCACCCCGCAAGTCCGCGCCAATAACCAGTTCGACTTCGCCGGCATGAACTTCACCCTCGGCCCCTCCGGCACCGCCGTCTTCCGCATCACCAACGTCCGCGTCGTCCCCCCGCAGAACCCAGAACAACCCTTCCAACTCGCCCTCGCCACCAACGGCCCCTCCGCCATCCGCGTCGACAACAGCCCCCTCATCGTCGGCATCGCCACCCGCGGCCTCCTCGCCTCCTACTCCTCGGCCTTCATCTGCACCGTCTCCGGCGTCCCCAGCGAACCCACCTTCGCCAACCTCCTCACCTCCGGCACCCGCTTCGCCTCCCTCCGCTACACCGAAGGCTTCTCGGAATCCTTCATCAAGCGCGCACCCCTCGCCGACCACGGCACCCGCATCGTCGCCCGCTTTTCCAACTTCCCCCCCGGCGCCCGCCTCTTCGTCCCCGACGCCCTCGCCGGCTCCTCCGCCACCATCCCCACCGCCGCCGGCGACCTCGGCGGCTCCCCCAACCCCGGCCGCTGGAACCCCACCCCCGCCGGCCAGCTGCTCCTCGCCCGCGTCAAAAATACCGACGCCAACGGCGCCTCCGGCCTCATTGTCCAGCCCCCCGCCGGCGACCTCTCCGCCGTCTCCGAAGTCCCCCTAACCAACGGCGCCGGCATCGCCGTCTTCGAAGTCGTCGATTCCAACCCCACCACCCGCGAAACCGTCCAGCTCCCCGTCTTCCTCGCCCTCGAACAGCGCCCCGCCGGCGGTTCCGTCACCGCCAATGTCGCCGCCAGCTTCGGCCCCATCTCCACCGACGCGACGCCATCCGCCAACCCCGTTCCCCGCTTCCAAGCCATCAATCCGCCCTCCGACTGCCAGGCCCTCGGCGATTGCAACGCCGGCATCTTCCCCAAACTCGCCGTCGAAACCGAAGGCCTCGTCTACAATCCCTTAATCGGGCAATTCCCCCAAACCCGCTTCATCCGCATCCGCAACGATGGCGGCGGCCTCCTCAACTGGGCCGCGTCAATCCAATACAAAACCGGCTCTGGCTGGCTCTCCATCGACTCCCCCTCCGGCATCGGCAACGCCACCATCCGCGTCGACGCCACCGCCGCCGGCCTCACCCCCGGCATCTACGAAGCCAGCGTCCTCATCGACGCCGGTCCCCTCGCCGGCTCCGCCAACCTCCCCGTCCGCATGGAAGCCCGCGAGTTCGGGCCCAACCCGCAACTCCCCCCCGAAATCAACAGCGTCACCCACGCCGCCACCTTCGCCGTCACCCCCCTCGCCCCCGGCACCATCGCCACCCTCTTCGGCAATCGCCTCAAAGGCGACAAAGTCGAAGTCCGCGTCAGCGACCTCCCCGCGCGCATCTTCTTCGCCAACGACACCCAAATCAACTTCGAAATCCCCAGCGTCCTCCCGGCTTCAGGCACCGTCACCCTCTTCGCCACCGTTGACACCCGCAACAGCCCCGCCCGCACAATCACGCTAACCAACGCCAGCCCCGGCATCTTCCCCAACGCCATCCTCAATCAGGACAACACCGTCAACACCGCCGCCACCCCAGCCCGCGCCGGCAGCGTCATCCAGATTTTCCTCACCGGCCTGCCCACCCAAGGCCAGCCCACGACCGTGAAAATCCACGACTACACCGTAACCCCGCTCTACGCCGGCACCGCCCCCGGCTTCATCGGCCTCCAACAAGTGAATGCCGAAGTCCCGCGAACCCTGCAACCGATCACCACCGAACTCAGCGTCTGCTGGGGCCAAACCTGCAGTCCCGCTCGCGCCATCACCGTCAACTAACATCCAATCCCGCCCCGGCGCCGTAAGAGAGGACATGCCCACCGTCTTCATCAGCGGCGCCACCGGCTATCTCGGCCGCCCGCTCACCCAGGCCCTCGTCACCGCCGGGTTCGACGTCCACGCCCTCACCCGCCCCCAGTCCATTCGCAAGCTCCCCCTCGGCTGCCGTCCCATCCCCGGCAACGCACTCGACCCCGCCACCTTCCAACACGCCGTCCCACCCCAAACCACCTACATCCACCTAACCGGCGTCGCCCACCCCAGCCCCGCCAAGGCAAAGGAATTCCGCACCATCGACCAAGCCAGCTTCGAAGCTTCCCTCCAAGCCGCCCGCGCCAACCGCGCCAAGCACTTCATCTACGTCTCCGTCGCCCACCCCGCCCCCGTCATGCGCGACTACATCGCCGTGCGCCGCCACTGTGAATCACGCCTGATCCAAAGCCAAATCCCCGCCACCATCCTCCGCCCCTGGTACATCCTCGGCGAAGGCCACCGCTGGCCGCTGATCCTGATCCCGTTCTACAAGCTCGCCGAAGCCATCCCGTCCACGCGAACCACAGCCCAGCGCCTCGGCCTCGTCACCCGTGACCAAATGCTGGCCGCCCTAAAAAGCGCCGCCACCAACCCGGCCCCGTCAACAGCCCAAATCCTAGACGTCTCCGCTATCCGCGCAGCAACTTCGGCATCGGCGTCGGCTCTTTCGCTCCCCCGCCGCCCATAAGCCCTTTCGGCATGAAAATCGACGTCGCCTGCGCCAGTTTCGACATATCTCCGCCTTCTTCCAACGTCATCTCATGCTCCACCCAATTGGAGAGCGGGATGTTCCGGAAGAACAGCCGTTCCTGCAAAACCATCGCCTTCTTACTGACAAACAGCGATTTGGATTCTTTCGTATAGTGCCGCTCCTCCACCCGGAAATCGGCCAGGAAGTTGTCGAAGCACCGTCGCGAAGTCTCTTCTTCCGTCTTCGCCACGCGCTCGTCCATCACTTCCTTCTGCGAGCTCAACTGCGCGCGCAACTGCGCAATCACTTCTCGCTCCCGGGAGACCGCGACATCCAGTCGCGCCTGCATCACGAAGAACGAAAGTAGCGACGACCCGGCCGCGACGAACACGGGTAGCAACATCCAAATCAACGCGTCAGAATTCATACCACTCATAGCATCGGCAACGAACCCCAAAAACTTTCGGGCTAAAGCGCAAAAACTTGAAATAAGGATTAACCCTACTCCCTCATAGGGCTTTTCCGTTAGTCATAATAGCCACAGCCCCATGCTCGGCATCGACACCTACTCCCTCAAATCCCTCCGCTGGAACGTCTTCCAACTCCTCGATTACGCCCATTCCCAAAACCTCAAAGCCATCCAGGCCTCCGCCGTCAACTTCGAATCTCTCGACGACGCCTATCTCACCAAAGTCAAAGCCCACGCCGACTCCCTCAACATCCACCTCGAACCCGGCTTCAACTGCATCTCCACCCTCGCCAAGAGCTGGAATCCCAAAGAAGAAACCCCGGCAAAATACCTCGCCAAAGCCATCCGCGCCACCAAAACCCTGAAAGCCCGCGCCTTCCGCGTCTTCATCGCCAGCCCAGCCGACCGCGCCGCCGGCACCACCCCCGAAGCCTTCATCGACGAAGTCGTCAAATCCCTCAAACAGATCCGCACCCAGGCCGAAGACGCCCAGGTCAAAGTCGCCATCGAAAACCACGGCGAGTTCCACTCCCGCCACATCAAAACGATCGTCGAACAAGCCGGCCCCTCCTACACCGCCGTCTGCTACGACGCCGGCAACCCAGTCCTCACCGCCGAAGACCCCCTCGCCGTCCTCGAAAACCTCGCGCCCTACATCGCCTGCGCCCACATCCGCGACAGCGTCGTCTTCCCCCACCCCCGCGGCGCCGCCGTCCAGTGGGTCGCCATGGGCGATGGTTCCATCGACCTCAAAACCCTGACCGCCAAGTTCAAACAACTCTGCCCCCAAGCCCCCTATCACCTCGAAATCATCACCGGCCGCCCCCCGCAAGTCATCCCTTACCGCGAAGCGGCCTTCTGGAAGACGGACCCGACAACCCCCGCCTCCTCCCTCGCCCGCTTCGAAAAACTGGTCCGCGAAGGCCACCCCTTCATGGGCACCATGGTCATCCCCGCTCCAGGCGAACACACCGAAGCCCTCAAACTCCAGGAAAAGGTAGATCTCGAACGCTCGCTCGCCTATGCGCGCCAGCACCTCTTTCCGGCCTAGCCGGGCCCCCAAAAAGAGTTTACTTCCGAAGTTGTCCACCCCCTTCTGCGCCGTCTGCCAAATCGATATAATTCCCCCACCAAATCGCTTTGGTAGACCCCAAAAGGAAGCCCCGCATGCGCACGTTCCCCATCGTTCTCCT
This sequence comes from Acidobacteriota bacterium, assembly GCA_947466555.1. Lineage (GTDB taxonomy): Bacteria > Acidobacteriota > Terriglobia > Bryobacterales > Bryobacteraceae. The sequence continues at coordinate 8,378 of CANIFK010000040.1, forward strand.
CCTTTCCCTCTCCCTGTTCGCGCAGTTCGACACCGGCCAGATCGCCGGCTTCATCCGCGACCCATCCGACTCCACCATCGCCGGCGCCACCGTTACCGTGCGCAACGAAAACACCGGTGAAGAAAAAACCACCAAAACCAATTCCACCGGCTACTACGTCTTCCCCAGCCTCCTCGTCGGCACCTACTCTCTCTCCGCCGAATCCACCGGCTTCAAAAAAGTCCACCAACCTGGCATCGGCCTCTCCTCCGCCAACCGCCTCTCCGTCGATCTCCAACTCACCGTCGGCTCTGTCAACGAAACCGTCGAAGTCAAAGCCACCGTCGGCCTCGTCCAGGCCGAATCCGCCGTCGTCGGCCGCACCATCAATTCCAAACAAGTCGCCGACTTAACCCTCAACGGCCGCAACCCCATCTACCTCGCTCTCCTCAAACCCGGCGTCCGCGGTGGCTCCATCGGCGCCTTCGATCCCGATTCGGTCTCCAACGGCGGCTTCTCCATCAACGGCGGCCGCGCCGACGAATATGTCGTCATGGTCGATGGCGCCGTCGCCACCCGCACCCGCTCCTCCGGCTCCATGCTCGGCTCGCAAGATGTCGACACCATCGAAGAAGTCCAAATCCTCACGGCAAACTACAGCGCCGAATACGGCCGCTCCTCCGCCGGCCAGATCCGCTTCGTCACCAAGTCCGGCGGTCAGGCCTTCCACGGCAACCTCGTCGAAAACTTCCGCAACTCCGCCCTCGACGCCAACTCCTGGATCCGCAACCACTCGCCCAATCTCAAGGAATCCTCCGCCCCCGCTCCCTTCCGCTTCAACCAGTTCGGCTACGACATCAACGGCCCCATCTTCATCCCCAAAAAATTCAACGCCGATAAGTCCAAGCTCTTCTTCCTCTGGGCCCAGGAATGGATCCGCCGCCGCGAAGAACAAAACCCCACCGCCCTCGTCCCCTCCCTCCTCATGCGCGACGGCAACTTCAGCGAACTGCTGAGCCCAACCAACATCTTCTACAGCCGCGTCCGCACCGTCACCGACCCCGACACCAAAGCCCCCTATCCCGGCAACATCATCCCCTCCACCACACTGAGCCCCAACGGCCGCGCCCTTCTCCGCGCCTACCCCCAACCCACCCCCGGCTTCGCCCAAGCCGGCGCCAACTTCATCGGTGCCGGCGCCCGCTGGTCCAACACCCTCAAAAACACCATGAAGGTGGACTACGTTCTCAACTCTAACCACCGCATCTCCCTCCGCGGCACCCACGTCCCCTGGACCTTCAACGAGCCCTTCCAGGACAGTTCCCTCGGCACCTTCCAGGCCCTCTGGTCCCGTCCCAATCGCACCGCGGCCCTCAGCCTGACAAGTTCCATCACCCCCACCCTCCTCAACGAATTCAACTTCTCCGTCAACTCCGACGGCAAAGGCGACATCGCCTACAACAAGGCCTGCGGCGCTCCCTGCGAACGGTCCACCTACGGTCTCAACTACCCCTACATCTTCCCCAACGGCAAGGAGTTCGCCGGCAAAATCCCCACCATCCAAATCGACCCCTTCTATAGCCTCAACAACTCCTCCGCCTACCCCGGCTACTGGTCCGGCTTCGTCTACGCCTGGTCCAACAACCTCACCAAGATCATGGGCAACCACACCATGAAATTCGGCATCTTCATCGAACGCTCCGGCCAGAACGACGGCATCCAGCTCACCACCGCCTCCGCTCCGGCCACCGTCAACCAGGCCGGCCAGTTCCGCTTCATCGATACCGGCCACCCCTCCACCACCGGCATCGCCGCCGCCAACGCCGCCCGCGGCTTCTTCAACGATTACTCGGAAACCTCCGCCAAACCCGTCACTCCCTGGGTCGCCACCGGCTACGACTGGTTCGCGCAAGACTCTTGGAAAGCCACCAAAAAGCTGACTCTCGAATTCGGCATCCGCCACTCCATCTGGCCCCCCTGGGAAAGCCGCTGGGGCACCATTTCGATGTTCAATCCCGCCTTCTACGATCCCAAGAGCCCCATCTCCGTCGATCGTTCCGGCGGCTTCATCGCCAGCGGCAACCCCTACAACGGCATCGTCTTCCCCGGCGACGGCCCCGGTGCCGAAGCCCTCAAACGCTTCCCCGATCTGACGAACTTCAAGAGCAGCTACCGCGGCCTCCCCAACGGCTTCTCCGAAACCCACTGGGGCGTCTTCCAGCCCCGCCTCGGCGCAGCGTACGGTCTCAACAACAAGACCTCCCTCCGCGCCGGTCTCGGCGCCTTCGCCAATCGCACCATGATCAACCGCGATACCGCCCTCGGCGGCAACGCTCCCTTCCAGCTCCAGCAAACCGTCTCCAACGGCAACGTCGACGCCCCCGGCGGCGCCACCGCCCGCGTCTTCCCCTTCACCATGACCATCCAGGACCCGGTCTTCAAAATCCCCATGGCCTGGAATTGGAACACCACCTTCGCCCGCCAGCTCCCCTGGAATCTGGCCATGGAAGTCGGCTACGTCGGCCGCCGCGGCATTCATAACCAGCGCAAGCGCAACATCAACCAACTCCAGACGGGCGCCATCTTCGCTAACCCCGGCGTCAACGTCAATGCTCTCCGCCCCTATCTCGGCATGGGCATCGTCGGCATCGCCGAAAACTCCGGAACGTCGATGTACAACGGTCTCCAGGTCAGCGTCGAACGCCGCTTCTCCTCCGGCCTCGGCTTCGGCGTCGCCTACACTCTCTCCAAGGCCACCGACAACTCCAGCGACCTCACCGACGTCCTCCCCGACGCCTACAACGACCGCTCCTACCAGGGCATCTCCGACCTCAACCGTCCCCACGTGCTCATCATCAACTACATCTACGAACTCCCCTTCCTCCGCGACAAGAAGAACGTGCTGGGCAAAACCCTCGGCGGCTGGGAGCTCTCCGGCATGAATCAGTGGCAGTCCGGCAACCCCTTCTCCATCCGCCACACCGCCGATAACGCGGGCGTCGGCACCGGCTCCGGCAACCAGTTCTATAACCAAATCGGCGACCCCAACGACGTCACCAAAACCGGGTTCACCGATTCCGCCGTCTGGTTCAACAAGGCTGCCTTCTCCCGCCCGGCCAACGGTACCTGGGGGAACCAGCCCCGCAACGGCATCATGAACCCCGGCTTCTGGGCCTTCGATATCGGCATCCGCAAGAACTTCATCACCGCCGAAAAACAGCGTCTCCAGGTCCGCGGCGAATTCTTCAACCTGCTCAATCATCCCAACTGGGGCGGCGCCAACTCCAACCCCACCAGCGGCCAGTTCGGCCTCGTCACCAGCAAGTCCGGCAGCCGTACCATTCAAATCGCTTTGAAGTATATCTTCTAAGTAGCCATGCCCACCCGCCGTACGTTCCTCGCCTCCGGGCTCGCGCTTGCCGCGCAGCCCGGAGCCGTTCCCTGGTACCGTCGCGCCTATCGCTGGGGCCAGACGAATATCACCGAAAACGATCCCCCGAACTACGACATCCCCTGGTGGCGCAATCACTGGAAAGAAACCAAAACCCAAGCCGTCATCATCAACGCCGGCGGCATCGTCGCCTACTACCCCAGCAACTTCCCCCTCCACCACCGCGCCCAATTTCTCAACGGTCGCGACCTCCTCGGCGAGCTCACCGAAGCCGCCCACAAAGACGGCCTCTTCGTCATGGCCCGCATGGATTCCAACCGCGTCGCCGAAGACTTCTACCAGGCCCACCCCTCCTGGTTCTGCTACGACAAAGCCGGCAAGCCCATCCGCGCCGCCGACAAATACGTCACCTGCATCAACAGCGCCTATTACAACGAATATCTCCCCCAAGTCCTCCGCGAAATCATCGACCGCGCCCACCCCGACGGCGTCACCGACAACAGCTGGGCCGGCCTCTCCCGCGACACCATCTGCTACTGCGAAAACTGCAAAAACAAGTTCGGCGTCGCCACCAGCCACCACCTCCCCGAAACCACCAATTGGGACGACGAGTCCTACCGCCAGTGGATCCTCTGGAACTACCAACGCCGCATCGAACTCTGGGAGTTCAACAACAAAGTCACCACCGCCGCCGGCGGCCCCCATTGCATCTGGTCCGGCATGAACAGCGGCTCGGTCACCCAACAGGCCAACTCCTTCCGCGACCTCCGTGAACTCGCCAAACGCGCCGAAATCATGATGCTCGATCATCAGCGCCGCGACGATTCCACCGGCTTCCAGCAAAACGGCGACACCGGCAAACGCGTCCACGGCGTTCTCGGCTGGGACAAACTCGCCCCCGAATCCATGGCCATGTATCAGTCCGGCCCCGGCTACTTCCGCCTCGCCTCCAAGCCCGCCGCCGAAGCCCGCATGTGGATGATCGCCGGCATCGCCGCCGGCATCCAGCCCTGGTGGCACTACATCGCCGCCCGCCATGAGGACCGCCGCATGCACGCCACCGCCAAGCCGGTCATGGAGTGGTGCGAAAAGAATCAGAGCCTCCTCGTCAACCGTGTTCCCGTCGCCACCGTCGGCCTCGTCTGGTCCCAACGCAACACCGATTTCTTCGGCCGCGACAACGCCGCCGCCCGTGTCGACGCTCCCTACACCGGCTGGATGCACTCGCTCGTCCGCGCCCGCATCCCCTATCTCCCCGTCCACATTGACGACATCGCCACCGCCCCTGTCAAACTAATCATCCTCCCCAACATCGGCGCCCTGTCTGACCGTCAAGCCAACGCCATTCGCGCCTGGGTCGGCAAAGGCGGCCACCTCATCGCCACCGGCGAAACCAGCCTCTACAACGAGTGGGGCGACCCCCGCAAAGACTACGCCCTCGCCGATCTCTTCCACGCCCATCGCCCCACCCCGCCCCCACGCCTGGCCAAAGAATCCTACGCCGAACAACACACCTATCTCCGCCTCGCCCAACCCCTCCCCGGCTTCGAAGAGACGGACATCATCCCCTACGGCGGCCAGCTCGCCGAGCTCACCGTGGACCCCGCCGCCAAAGTCCCGCTGACCTACATTCCACCCTTCCCCACCTACCCGCCCGAAACCAGTTGGATGCGCCAACCCGTCACCAACATCCCCGGCCTAATCACCAGCGAACACGGCAACGCCAAGGTAGCATTCCTCCCCGCCGATATCGACCGCCGCTACGCGCTCCAGCACCTCCCCGACCACGGCAACCTGCTAGCCCACATCGTCAAGACAACCCCCGCCACCGACCTCCCCATAAAGGTCGAAGGCCCCGGTCTCATCGACGTCCACCTCTACCGCCAGGGCCCCAAGCACATCGTCCATCTGGTCAACCTCACCAGCACCGCCACCTGGCGCGCCCCGCTCGAAGAGCTGATCCCCGTTGGCCCCATCAAAGTAACTTTCAACAACAGGACCATCACCGTACCCTCTATACTCGATCACGAGCTCCTCGTTTTCGAATAACCATGCAACGCCGCCTTCTTCTGACTCTTCCCGCCGCCCTGCTACACGGCGCCGGACGGCCCATCGGCACCGCGCTCCAAGCCGCGGTCGGCCCCAAAGGAGTCCCCGGCGCCGTCGCCATGGTGGCTTCGTCGAACGAAATCACCTTCCAAGGCGCCTATGGCAACGTGGCCATGGACACGGTCTTCCGCATTCATTCCATGACCAAGCCGGTCACCTCCGTCGCCGCCATGCAACTCATCGAAAAGGGCGAACTCCACCTCGATGACCCCATCGAAAAGTACCTCCCCGAACTGGCAAAACTAAAGGTGCTCACCGGCTTCGACGCCAACAAAAAGCCCATCCTCACGCCCGCCCGCCGCCAGCCCACCATCCGCCAACTCCTCTCCCACACCGCCGGTTTCGGCTACACCAGCTGGGACGCGAACCTCGCCCAATACGGGGGCGGGGAACCACCGCTCCTCTTCGAACCCGGCACGAAATGGCAATACGGCACGAACGTCGACGTCATCGGTAAAGTCGTCGAACGCCTGTCGAAACAGACCCTGGAGCAATACTTCCAAGCCAACATCTTCGCCCCGCTCAACATGCGCGAGACGACGTTCACGCCCAATCAGGCGCTCCAACAACGCCTCGCCCCCCGCGGCGTCCGCCAGCCCGACGGCACCTGGAAAGAGGAGCGCGTCCCCATGCCCGCCAAGATCTCGCCCTCCGGCGGA
>CANIFK010000041.1 GCA_947466555.1 Acidobacteriota bacterium
GCAGCCGTTCCCCCTCCCGCGGCGTAAGTTCACGCAAAATGCGTTCCGCCACGGTAAGTAGATATTCATACCGCCGGCGGTGGTAATCCAGATAGCGGGCGGCGTCAGCGTCGGGGGCGGTGATCTTCCGCACCGCCTCAACAATAGGCGGCATCTTTTTGCATTGTATCTGTTTTCAGCCCCTCCCCATCCCTGTGATAATAGGGGCGGTGCCGAAACTCCGAGATTTTGAACTGCGCATCTCCCGATTGGAAGAGGAGCTCCATCTCTTCCAGCGCATCAGCCGACTCATGGTCCGTGAAGCGTCGCTGCAACAAGTGCTGCAAAGCATTGTTGCCCTGCTGGTGGAATACCTGCAATGCGACTCCTGCATTATCTATCTCACCGATGGGTCGAAACTCGTTTTGTGTGCCTCCAATACAGCCCCCTCCACGGCCATCGGCCAGGTCCGGCTTTCATTGGAAGAAGGCCTCACCGGCTGGGTTGCGCGCAATCGCCGTCTGGTCGCCATCTCCCGCGACGCCTTTAACGATCCTCGTTTCAAGGCCTTCTCCGAACTCGAAGCCGATACCTACGAGGCCTTTCTCTCCGCGCCCGTCATTGCTCGCAGCCGCGTCGTAGGCGTCATCAACGTCCAACATCGCCAGCCGCATTCCTACACCGGCGATGAAATGGAATTGCTCACCACCGTCGGTGAACAGGTCGGCTGTCTCCTGCTGCTCGCGCGGCTCGACCGCGAAGCCCTCGAACGCACCGTATCTATCGAACAGATCCTCGCCGGTGGCGTCCTCGCCGGCACGGTATAGCCCCATGCGCCGCGCCATTCTCCCCCTTTTACTTCTCCTCCCTCTGGCGCACGCCGATAAATGGAACGTCTCCCACCTCCATGACGAGGACGACTCGTCCCTCTTTCTGCGCGCCATTGAATTCCCCAGCGATCAGCGCGGAATCGCCATTGGAGTCATCACCGAGAAGGGCCGCCAGCGTGGCGTTGCCATGGTCACCGCCAACGGCGGCAAGTCGTGGGATCAAATCAAACTCAAGGAAGAGCCGCTCAGTCTCGCCTGCTTCTCCGATGAAGTCTGTTGGATCTCGTCGCCCAAATCCGTCTGGCGCAGCGACGAAGGCGGCCGCGAGTGGAAGAAGATTTCGGACACCAAGGGCATCCTTAAAATGCACTTCGCCTCTGCCACCCAGGGCTGGGCCGCCGGGGTGCGCAAGTCGGCGTGGGAAACCAAAGATGGCGGAAAAACCTGGGCATTGCTCGATGTATTGAAGGAAGTGAAAGCCACCCCCGAAAACGCTACATTCATGACCATCGCCATGAACGGCAATTTCGGACTCATTGGCGGCACTAGCCGTCCGCCCCGCAAGGATGACTCTCTATTTCCCGACTGGATGGTGCCCGAGGAAGCCGCCAAGCGTCGAGAGTGGCCCGGCATGATGATGCTCCTGGAAACCCGCGACGCCGGCAAATCCTGGACTCCTTCGGCCAACTCACTTTTCGGCACCCTCACCGCGCTCCGTATCCGTCCGGACAACCGCGGCGCCACAGCCCTGCTCGAATATATCCACACCTTCGAAGTACCCTCGGAAGTCCTCTTCGTCGATTTCAAGTCCGGCAAAAGCACCTCCATCTATCGAAACAAAGCCACCGCCATCACCGACGTCCTCCTCGCGCCCAGTGGCTCCGTCCTCATCGCCGGCACCGAAACAACTTCCCTCCGCACCCTGCCCATTCCCCAGAAGTTCCGCTTCCTGGAATCCACCATCAACGAAGCCGCCTCTTCCGTTATCTGGACCCAGCATGACGTCGACTATCGGGCCACCGGCCGCCGTGCACACCTGGCTCGCAAGCCCAACGGCCAACTCTGGGCCGTCACCGATACCGGGTTCATCCTCCGCCTCGACAGGGAAATAAAAACGGCAAAATAGGATCGTGTACCGCGCCGCATTCCTATCTTTGGTCGCCATCGCCGCGATGGCCCAGTCACCCCAGACCACCGTTCAGAAAGTGCCCGGCTTCGTCGCCCTGTGGGACTTCGTCAAACGCGCGCCAGACGGCCGATTCACCGCCCACCTCGCCGCCGGCGACACACACGATTTCGCCCTCGACGCGGTCAACTACGTCCGCGACTACTGGAATGAAGGCCGCCCCGCCACGTACGCCGACATCCCCGTAATCAAGGAGGGCCCCTTCGGCCAGGCCGTCCTGTTCCGCAACGAAACCGACCCTACCTTCCGCCCCACCCTCCTAGTTCCCCGCGCCCGTCTTCATGATTCCGGCCTCGACGCCAAAGGGCCCAACCGATCCGTCTCCATGTCCGTCTGGCTCCGCCGCGACTCCGGCGCCCACGCCATCGCCGGCATCTGGCACGAAGGAACCGACATGGGCGGTGTCACCCGCGTCGAAACCGGCCGTCGACAATATGCCCTCTTCGCTGGACTAGCGGCCAACAACGGCGCCTCCGCCGCCCATGTCTCCGAAAATGGAGCGCGCTCGTTCGGCGACAAATACGCCCGCAACCTCGCCGTCACCCCGGAGATCATCCCCCTCAACCAGTGGGCTGTCGTCGCCTTCTCCTTCGACAATCAACGCAACACCGTCACCGCCTACCTCAACGGCAAAGCCACCGATTACTGGATCGACAATCCTGCCCAACACCCGTTCTTCAAATGGCCCGCATCGGCTTGGGGCAAGGACTACAACCCGCCCGAAACGAAACCGCGCAAACGCCAGGTAATCGAAAAGTCCCCCTCACGCCGCGTCGAACTCCTCACCTACGAATTCACCAAAGTCCGTGTCACGCACCAGAATGGAAAAACGACCCGCGAACTCGTCGCCCTGCGCGCAAATCCCTTCTGGTTCCCCCACGATCTCTACAATCCGCGCAACCCGGAAGACGGCGGCCCTTTCACTATTGGCCGCGTCATCCATACGTCCAAGAGCGTCGGGTTCACCGGCGCCATCGGTGGTGTGGCTGTCTTTGACCGTGCCCTTACACCGAAACAAATGCGCCAACTTGCCGCCGTCGGCACCCGGCCATAGTCACGGCGCCACAGGCAGTGTGTAGTTGAAAGTGTAGAAGTGGTCCTTGCCCTCAATCCGGATATCCATGTTCCCGGCCACTCCGGTGAGCCCATCCGTCCCCGAATCCGGCACTACGGTAATCCGCAACTCCTGCTTCCCGCCCGCCATCGTGCCCGTGTGCTGCAGAACGAACGTGCCTTTCCGCCCCGCCAGCGTCGCCGTTACCTTCTCCATAGCCACGTAACCGGCCGACCCCTTCACGCCAGACATGTGGGCCAGCATTTCTCCCTGGCTTGTCCCCGCCAGGTCCCCGGCGAACGTCTTGTCAATCGTCATCCGCCCCACCGCCGCGCTCTCCACCGGCTTCAACTTCACCTCGAAGCTCCCCTTGGCCACCTCGGCCGTTCCCGCGAACATCGTCATAAAAAAGACTCCTGTCACCAAAGCCGCCAATTTCATATTCGCCTCATCTTCGCCCACCGACAATCCAAAGTCAACATTGACATTAGTATCTCTTTCGGTTAACTATATCCAAATGAAGCAAACACCAAACGGTTGGCCACGCCTCTCCTCCGCCCTCTATTACGACGAGGCGGCAGCCGCCATCGATTGGCTCTGCACCGCCTTCGGATTCACCGTACGCCTCCGCGTCGAAGGCGAGGGTGGCCGCATCGAACACAGCGAACTCACCTACGGCGACGCGCTCGTCATGGTCGCCCAAGCCGGTACAAAGCCCGGTCGCGAGAACTTCCCTCCCGGCGCCAGCCCCCGCGCCATCAACGGCGCCAACACCCAATGCCTCCTGCTCTTCGTCGACGATGTCGACGCCCACTGCGCCCATGCCCGCGCCGCCGGCGCCGTCATTGTCGATGAACCCAAAGTCCACGACTACGGCGAAGACTACTGGGCCGACCGCAGCTACGGCGCCGTCGATTGCGAAGGCCACATGTGGTGGTTTACCCAGCGCCTACGCAGCCCGCGCGGAGAGTAGCAAAATGGTGAACGCCACCCTCGCCGCCCTCGCTGACGATACCCGTCGCGCGGTCGTCGACCTGCTCCACCACGAACCCCGCCGCGCCAGCGAAATCGCCGCCGCGCTCGAGCTCACGCCCCAGGCCATGAGCCGTCACCTCCGCGTCCTCCGCCGCGCCGGCCTGGTCACCGAACAGGGCATCGAAGACGACGCTCGTGTCCGCATCTACCAGCTGCGCCAGGAGCCATTCCAGGAACTCCGTGGCTGGCTCGACGAAGTAGAATCTTTCTGGGTCACCGAGCTCACCAGCTTCCGCGATCACGTCAACAAACGGAAGCGCAAATGACGCCCGGCAATCAGGTCCGCGTCAGCGTCACCGTCGACGCCGATCCCGCTGCCGCCTTCGCTATCTTTACCGAAGAAACCGATCTCTGGTGGCGCCGCGGCCCACGCTTTCGCGCCTCCGGCCGCAGCCCCGGCACCCTCCGTTTCGAGCCTGCCGAAGGCGGCCGCCTCATCGAGGAATTCGACGGCCAATCCTTCGTGGCAGGCGCCATCACCACCTGGCATCCGCCCCACTCGTTCTCCTTCGAATGGCGCGCCACCAACTTCGCTCCCGACGAGAGTACCCAAGTCGAAGTGACATTCGAGGCCGTCCCCACCGGCACCCGTGTCACGGTCGTCCACTCCGGTTGGGCCGCCCTCCGTGACGACCATCCCGTTCGCCACGGCCAACTCGCTCCCGCCTTCCTCCGCGCCAAGGGCCTGTGGTGGGGCGACCTGCTCACCGCCCTCCGCGAACACACACAGTACACTCGATAAAGCCATGCGCTGCCTCATCACCGGAGGGGCCGGATTCATCGCCTCCCACCTCGCCGAAACCCTCCGGAATCAAAATCACGAAGTCGTCCTATTCGACATCCGAAACCTTCCCACCGAATCCCCTCTCGTCGAGGGCGACATCCGCGATACCGCCCATCTAACCAGTACTCTGCGCAACCACCGCACCGAAGCCGTCTTCCACCTCGCCGCCCTCCCCGGCGTCCGCCTCTCCGTTCGCGAACCCGCGCGCGTCATCGATATCAACGTGCAAGGCACGACCTCCGTCCTCGAAGCCGCGCGCCTCGCCGGCGTCCAAAGACTCACCTTCGTCTCCTCCAGTTCCGTCTACGGCCTCGGCCTCCCCATGCCATTTCAAGAGGACGTCACTCCAACACTTCCCATCTCCCCCTACGCCGCCAGCAAGCTCGCCGGCGAAGCTCTCTGCCACGCCTACTCCCGGCTCTACAATCTGCCCATCACCGTCACCCGCCTCTTCACCGTCTACGGCCCTCGCCAACGCCCCGATCTCGCGTTCTACAAGTTCATCGCCGCCATCACCGCCGGCCAGCCCATTCCCATTTACGGCAACGGCGACACCTGTCGCGACTACACCTATTGCACCGACGCTGCCCGCGCCCTCGCCGCAACGCTCCATCTCAGCACCCCATTCGATATCGTCAACATCGCCAGCGGCCTGCCCATCCCACTCACTGAAGTCATCGCCGCCATCGAAGGCGTCGCCGGTCGTCCCGCCCTCCGGGAGCACCTCCCGCCTCAACCCGGCGACGTCGATGCCACCTTCGCCGACATTACCAAAGCCGCTCGAATCCTCCACTACGCCCCTTCCGTCTCCCTGACAGATGGCATCCGCGCCCAGTGGCAGTGGCAGACCCGTTAACGCCGTTCACCCCAGCCCGCCGCATTTCGCCCCATTCTCATTTCCCGCGGCGCAAACCCGGCGCAAACTGGACTCAACTGTACCCGAGTGCTCCCCACAGAGACCCTTTCCCCAACAGACAACCTTTGTGGGGAGCGCTCCCGAACCACCATGAACACGCCCTCGATTCGTGCCACCATTGCGAAGAGGACAACTCGTGGAACTTTTCCGGCGGTTCGGAACTAACGTGAACCAGCGATTCTGGAGCATCTTCGCCCTCTGGTCGCTCTACGGCGTGTTCAACATGATCGTTGTGCACACTCGCTCCATGCTCTACGGCAAGGCCATGAGCTGGACCGAATGCGCGCTCTACGAACTCTCCTACGTCTGGATCTGGGCCGCCGTCACACCGCTCGTTCTCGTCCTCAGCCGCCGCTTTCCCCTGGGCCGTGGACACTCCTGGCGCAATGGATTCGCCCACGTCCTGTGCGCCTTCGCCGCCGCTGTCCTCACCAAGTCTGTTTGGGACTTCACCGCCCTCCCCTTCGTCGCCCCGTCCCTCGTCCCCACCGACCTTGACTCGTTCCAGAAATCCGTCATCCGCGCCCTCGATTTTGGCGTCCTTCACTATTTCCTCATCATCGTCTGCCACCACGCCGTCGAGTACTACCGCAAGTATGAAGACGGCCGGCTCCGCGCCTCGCAGCTGGAAGCCAAACTCGCCACCGCCCAACTCCATGCCCTGAAAATGCAGCTCCATCCGCACTTTCTTTTCAATACCCTCCACTCCATCTCCGAACTCGTCCACGCCGATCCCTCCCGCGCCGAAACGATGATCGTCCGGCTTAGTGACTTCCTCCGCCTCACCCTCGATCACGTCGGCATCCCCGAAGTCCCCCTCGGCGAGGAGATCGAATTCCTCCGCCGCTATCTCGAAATCGAGCAGATGCGCTTCGAAGAGCGCCTCACCGTCGATTGGGACATCGACCCCGCCGTGCAGCTCGTCCGCGTCCCAAATCTCATCCTCCAGCCCATCGTTGAAAATGCGCTGAAACATGGAATTTCCCGGAACACCGCCCATGGTGTGCTTCGTATCTCCTGCATGCAGGAGGACGGCAAGCTCGCCATGAAGGTCTACAACAATGGCCCTGCCCCCAAACGAGAACCCGTCAATCTTTCCGAACCCGTAAGGGAAGGCGTCGGCCTCAACAACACCCGCAACCGCCTCGAACGCCTCTACGGCGGCGAGCACCACATCGATTTCCGCCACGCCCCAGCGGGCGGCTTCGAAGTCACTATTCGCATCCCAATGCGCCCACTGCCATGCCCCACATACGCACTGTAATCATTGACGACGAACGCCTTGCCCGCCAGCGCATCCGCCGCATGCTCTCCGATGCCCCAGGCTTCGCTGTCGATGGCGAGTTCGAAAACTCCGAAGAAGGCCTCGCCTACCTCGAATCGAACCCTGCCGACCTGCTTTTCCTCGACATCCAGATGCCAGGCCTCGATGGCTTCGGCCTGCTCGATGCCCTCCCTCCCGAGCGCACACCTATGGTCATCTTCGTCACCGCCTACGACGAATACGCCCTCCGCGCCTTCGAGGTCCACGCCTTCGACTACCTGCTAAAACCCTTCGACCAGTCCCGCTTCGAAAAGACCATCGAGCGCGCCCGCAAACAGCTCGCCAGCGAAGAGCGCAACAGCGAAAAGCTCTTAACCCTCCTCAACGAATTCCGCCAGCGCAACCAGGAACCCGCTCGCTTCGCCATCAAAACTCCCGGCCGCCTCTTCTTCGTCCGCCAGGAGGACATCGATTGGATGGAGGCCGCCGACAACTACGTCAGCCTCCACGTCGGCCCCGATACCCATCTCATTCGCGAGACCATGAACGCCCTCGAACAGCGCCTGGACTCCCATCGCTTTCTCCGGATTCATCGCTCCACCATCGTCAATGCCGATCGCATCAAGGAGCTCCGCCCCTGGTTCCACGGCGAATACATCGTGCTGCTCAAAGACGGTACAGAACTCACCCTCAGCCGCACCTACCGCGAACGGATCCTCAGTCTGCTCGGCAACTAGCCCGCACCACATCGCAGGCAAAATCGATCTCCGTCCACCCCACCACATACGGCGGCAGAAACCGCAGCACATTTCCCTGCGTGCAGTTGATGATCAACCCCTCCTCCCGCGCCCGCTCCACCACCGGAGCTCCCGGCCCGTCCAGTTCCAACCCCACCATCAGTCCCCTTCCCCGCCCTCCCAGCCGCTCCAGAAAATACGCTCCCATCTCGGCGATAGCAGGCAACAACCGCTCCGTCTCCTCCAGAAACGCCAGCGCCACCCGGCACGCCAGCGGGCCCCCGCCAAACGTCGTCCCGTGCATCCCCTGCCCCAACGCCGCCCCCGCTTCGGCCGAAAACATCGTCGCCCCCAGCGGCAGTCCGCCTCCCAACGGCTTGGCAGTCACCACCACGTCCGGCAACAGCCCGAACCGCTGATACGCGAATCGCTCTCCCGTTCGGCCCAAGCCGCACTGCGTCTCATCGGCAATCCACAACGCGTCCCGCTGAGTCGCCAATTCCCGAATCGCTTCCAGGAACTCCGCCGTCAACGGCACAATCCCGCCCTCCCCCAGAATCGTCTCCGCCACAATCGCAATCGTGTCCTCGTTCGCCGCCCCTCGTAGCGACGCCACATCGTTCACCCCCACAAACACCACATCCGGCGTCAACGGCCCAAACGGGTCTCGGTACTTTCCCTGCCCCGTCACCGCCAACGATCCAGCCGACCGTCCGTGAAACGAGCCCTCCAACGCCACAATCCGCTGTTGCCGCCGGCCCGTGGCATTTGCCCGCGCCCGCGCCGCCTTCAACGCCGCCTCCATCGCCTCCGTCCCGCTGTTGCTCAGGAACACCAGGTCTAGCCCACTCCACGCCGCCAGCCGCGCCGCCAGCGCTTCTTGATATGGGTGCCGGTGCAGGTTCGACGAATGCACGCACAACGCCGCCTGCTCCCGGATCGCCGCCACCAGCGCCGGATGCCCATACCCCAACGCGTTCACCCCGATACCCGTGATGAAATCCAAATACTGCCGCCCCGCGGCATCAAAGACATAACAACCCTCTCCCCGCTCCACCAGCAGCGGCCGCGCGCCATACACAGGCAGCAAATGTTCTGTCGTAACCATATGCACCCATCCTGCGGCGAAACACCACTTCACTCAAATACTATCAATGACATTGATTGATACCTTAAAGGTATGGATCTGAACGGGATCGAACTCAGTCACCTGCGCTACTTCGTCGCCGTTGCCGAAGAGCTCCACTTCGGCCGAGCCGCCCTCCGCCTTCACATCGCCCAACCCCCGCTCACCCGCCACATCCAACTTCTCGAATCCCGTCTCGACTGCCGCCTCTTCGAGCGCACCTCCCGCTCCACGCGCCTCACCCCCGCCGGCGAACTGCTCCGCGACCGCGCTCGCGCGCTCCTCGCCGAAACAAGCCTGACCTTCCAAACCATCCGCCGTGCCGCCAACGGCGAAGAAGGCCAACTCACCGTCGCCACCGCCCCATCTCTCATGCTGGGTGATCTCCCGAAAGTCATCCGCGTCTTTCGCCGCAAATATCCTCACCTCGAATTCCGCCTCCATGAAATGGCCACCAGCGCCATTCTCCAATCGGTCACCACCGGCACCGCCGACCTCGGCTTCGTCCGTGGTCGCGACAAAGACCCCCACGTCGACGCCCACCTCACCTGGCCCGACCCGCTGGTCGCCATCGTCCCCAACGACTTTCCTAAAGGCCCCCTTGGCCTCGCCCAACTCCGTGACCACCCCTTCGTCTTCTTCCCCCGCCACATCGGCCCCTCGCTCTACGACGAAGTAATGGCCGTCTGCCGCCGCGCCGGCTTCACGCCCACCGTCACCCAGGAGGCCCGCCAGTGGTCCAGCATCGTCAGTCTCGTCAGCGCCGGCATGGGCGTCTCGCTCGCCCCCCAGTCGATTCAAAATCTGCTTCCCAAAGCCGCCCGCTACGTCCAGCTTCCAAAAGCTGTCACGACCGTCCGCATCATCGGCCGCAAGACTGGCGCCGCCAATCCGGCCATCGAAAACTTCCTGAAGGTCTGCCGAGATCACTTCGGGCAGTCAAGATAAATTATTCGATGGATCCCAACGTTGCCCCGCCACACGGGAAGTCGATTTTGGCCGCAACCGCGGCGAGATACCTCGGCCGGTTCGCCCTCGCCTCCGGCGCCCGGAATCTCATTCAGCAAGCGATCATCTTCCTCTGTCGGGCACAGATGCTAACCGCCGAATCTCAACTACGGCAGCATCCCCTTAAACAACCGTTCAAACAACGCGGGATCCGCCGACACGCCGATCATCGCATTCGGCCGCGCTCCCTCCACACGCACCAACCGCCCCCGCTCCCGCGGTCGCTTCCGCACCGCCAGCGCCATCATCCGCTGCGTGGTAATCGTGGGCTCCGTCAGCGTCATCGCCGCCAGGACATCCCACGCGAAATACCGGCCACCCCGGATCGCCTCCGCCTCCGACCGCAACAACCGCAACACCACCGTCGACGCCCACTCCCGCGCCTGCTCTTCAAAGAACTGCAACATCGCCGGCCCGATCGGCACCCGGTTCGTCGCGTCCAACGGAACAATCCGCACCCGCCACTCCCCACGCAACACCCGTTCGGCCGCCTCCGGGTCCACCCACGCATTCCACTCCGCCGTCGGCGCCGCCGGGACATTCCCCGCCACCTCCAGCGCGCCACCCATCCAAACCAACTCCCGCAACCCCGGTCCCGTCCTCGGTTCCAGCGCAATCGCCTGTCCCAGATTCGTCAACGGCCCCAGCGCCAACACCCGCACCGGCCGCCGCATGTCCATCAACCGCTCGGCCAAAAACTCCGCCGCACCTTTCACCTCGGGCTTCCGTTTGGGCGCCGGAAACTCGTCCCGCAACAGCTTGTCCGACGCCGTCCGCCACTCCGCCGGAAACGCGCCCGTCCCCTGCACGGGACGGTCTGCGCCAACATAGACCGGAACCCCGGTCAGCCCGCCCGCCTCCAGGACCCGCAGAACCGACAGCGCCCCCTCCGCCGGATGCGCCAACCCTTGCGCCACCGTCACCGCTTCAATCCGTATTCCCGGCTGCCGCATCAGCCACAGCAACGCGATCAGGTCGTCAGCCCCGGCGTCGGTATCGACGATCACCGGAGCCTGCGCCAGAACCGCAACCGGCAGTAAGGACAGCAGGAAAAGAAATCGCATCGCCAGCACTCAAGTTTTTCACTGCCGTCGCCGATAGAAGGAAAGGCGGCATGGCAGCCGTCACTGAACAGTATGCGCTACCTTTGCTCCCTTCTGCTCCTCATTTTGCTCCTCCTCGGCCCTCTGGCCCCGCAAGCGCAGGCGGCCCCCGCCAAACGGCGGCCCGGCAAACAGTCCAGCCTCTCCTCGGTTCGCAATAAACAGAAGTACAATCGCAAGCCGAACGTCTACAGCGCCAAGCGCAATCGGCCTCTTGTCGCCAAAAAGCCGCACTGGTGGCAGCGCCACTAAACCGGCCAGTAACACCGCAACGCCGCGCAGGCCGGGAGGCGCATGTCCCCTACCGCAGCCCTTTTCCGCGGAAGGCTCAAAATGTTGTTCTGGTGCTTCCAGTCGCCTCTGCGGACGGCATGTATTTACTGAAGTTTTTGGATACTGTTCTCAAACCAAGGCTTTCTTCCGCGCGGGGGCAGCGCTCGCGAACGGGGATGCGAGCATCATGAAAGAGTTGGACTTGACAGCTCTCCCGGCTGGCCGCTACACCCTGGCGATTAAACGGGAGCCAGAGGATTGGCCAAATGGGATGGTACACTCTGCGCTGGAGCCGTTATTCCTTCTCGCAAGTGGATAGTAGCGTTTTGCTTGGTAGTGCTGCTTGTTGCCGCGCTCGCTGCTCCAGGTTTCGGCGAGCTTATTGCGATTCTGAATCCACTCTTAACACTGGTAGCTCTCCTCATAGTGATCTCAGAAGTCGTCCGAATCTACCAGGTATTCACGCTGGCTGTTCGCTTACTGGCCCTCCGGGGTCCTCGCCCTCCTCCAATCTATTAGTGCCCGATCCCTCGTTGTCGCCCCGTTCGGGCGAATGACTGCCTATTGCATTCGAGGTGTGGGTCCTTTTTAGGTCTCCACGAGGAGGATGAGTGTCGCTCCGAGAGAAGTTTCGAAAGTTCGCCATGGTCGTGGCATTTGGAATCGCATTGATTAGCGGTGCTCCAATGCGACCAGAACAAGTCGACGAGCTCCTGTTTCAGATAAGCCAACCCAAGCTTGCACACGTTCTTCGGAACGAAGCGGAGAGTGACGATGACCTTGAGGAGAGTTCGCCATAGGCCAAGGCGTTCCAAATCCGCACGAACTGGGTCGCAATCGCAGCATTGCTGACCTCGATTGAGGTGTCTCCTACGAAAGAAGTCTTACTGCTCAGACAAACCGAGTGTCGGGTTCCTGGCGTCTTCACACCGACCAGAGGCGCTAACTTGTTTTCTGAGGCGAAGCCGGTGACCCTACTAGAGTTTTGCGGACCAATGCTGCCAGGCCTCGGTATCGACCAGAATCAGGCAAAATCGATTCAGTTCGCGAGAGCCTCCCAGTCGCTCTCGCATGACGGACTAACTAAATCCCCAACCGTCCCAGCCAGAGTCCCTCGCAGCACCCCAAACGGGGCGCGTCCCGCAGCCACGGGGGGCGGCGAGACAACTGCCAATGGGTGACCATTTCTCAAGATCTGAATCGGTTCACCAGTGGCAGAGACCTCCTCAAGAAATCGCAGACATCCAGCCGCAAAATCAGATACTTCGATCGAATCCATACTTGATAGTATCCAACCCACCCATTTCCACGGAACAAACCGCCCCCAGTCCTCGTCTCCCCCTCCGATGACACAGGACCTCCGTTACGCCTTCCGCATGATTCGCCAGCACCCCTGGTTCTCCGCGGCCATCATCGCCACCCTCGCCCTCGGCATCGGCGTCAACACCACGGTCTTCACCCTCGTCAACGCCGTCCTCTTCAAACCCCTCCCCTTCCCCGGCGGCGATCGCCTCGTCATGGCCACCGCCACCAACCCCGCCCAGGGCCGCCAGCAGGTCTCCATCTCCTACCCCGACCTCCGCGACTTCCGCCAGTCCTCCCAATCTTTCGAATACCTAGAAGCCATCAACAACCTCCCCGTAAACCTCAGTGAACACGGCAATCCGCCGGAAAGATATCGTGGAACCCGCATCACCAGCGGCATGTTCGCCATGCTCCACGTCCAACCCGTCCTCGGCCGCGCCCTCAACCCGGCCGACGAACGAGCCGGCGCCGAATCGGCCATCTGGATCGGCCACGGCGTATGGAAGGACCGCTACGGCAAGGACCCCTCCATCATCGGTCGCGCCGTCCGCGTGAACGACAAATCCGCCGTCATCGCCGGCGTCATGCCCGATGGCTTCAAATTCCCCAACAACGAAGACATCTGGCTCAACGCCACCCCCACCGAGCAACGCGATCGCCGCGACTTCACCATCGTCGCCATGCTCCGCCCTGGCATCTCCAAGGAAGCCGCCCAGGCCGAACTCGACCTCACCGCCCGCCGTCTCGAACAACAATTCCCCGACACCCACAAGGCCCACGGCATCGCCGTCAAGACCTTTCACGAAATGATGAACGGCGGTCCCATCCGCCTGATGTTCTCGCTCATGATGGGCGCCGTTGCGTTCGTTCTATTAATCGCCTGTGCCAACGTCGCCAACATGCTCCTTGGCCGCGCCCTCGCCCGTCGCCGTGAAATCTCCATTCGCGTCGCCATGGGCGCCAGCCGCAGCCGCATCCTCCGCCAGCTCCTTGTCGAAAGCGTCCTGCTCTCCACCATCGGCGGAATCATCGGCCTCGCCCTCTCCCAATTCGCCGTCGACGCCTTCTCTAAGTCCGTCCAGAACGTCGGCAAACCCTACTGGGTCACCTTCGAAATGGACTACCTCGTCTTCGCCTATTTCGCCATCGTCTGCCTTCTCGCCGGCCTCATCTTCGGCCTCATGCCCGCCCTCCAAGCCAGCCGCGCCGACATGAATGAATCCCTCAAGGAAGGCGCCAAAGGTTCCGCCAGCCGCCGCACAGGCTACCTCTCGGCCGCGCTCGTGGTGTTCCAGTTCACCCTCGCCGTCGTCCTACTCAGCGCCGCCGGCCTCATGATCCGCAGCTTCCTCGCCGCCCAATCCGAGTTCGCCGGCATACAGGCCGAACAGGTCCTCCACGCACACATCAACCTCCCCAGCGCACGCTACACCACCGCGGACGCACGCCGCCAATTCTACGAGAAACTACTCCCCCGCCTCGCCGCGTTCCCCGGTGCCCAATCGGCCTCCCTCGTCTCCAACATCCCCGGTTCCGGCGCCGATTACGAGAAGTTCGAAATCGCCGGGCGCCCCATCCCCGAACACGAGAACCGCCCCACCGCCGGCGTCATGACCGCAGCCCCCGGCTACTTCAAACTTCTGGGCTTAAATCTCATCCAAGGCCGCGATTTCGACGCCTCCGACGGCCTCGCCGGCAAAAACACCGTCATCGTCAGCCGCGAATTCGCCGCGAAATTCTTCCCCAACCAGGACCCCACCGCCCAACGCATCCGCTTCTTCGACGAAAAGAAGCAGCCCCGCGAATGGCTCACCATCATCGCTGTCTCCCCTGACATCCGCCAGTCCGATCCCGGCCGTCCGCAAGCCGGGCCCATCGTCACCGTCCCCTACAACTGGGA